>JALVMZ010000604.1 GCA_027032655.1 Desulfobacteraceae bacterium | reverse complement strand
AGTCAAAGGGCTTTGAGGTAGCATCTGTGGTCTGTAAAGCAGGCTGCACACCAAAAGAGCGAATCGGTATAAAGGAGGATGAAAAGGTCCGTGTGGGTGAGTTTGAATCCATGTGCAGCCCCATTGTTCAGGCAGAGATACTCAATCAGGAGAATACCGATTTTAATATACTGGTTGGGCTCTGTGTTGGACATGATTCACTCTTCTTTAAATACAGCAGGGCACCTGTAACTGTTCTTGTGGCCAAGGACAGGGTCCTGGGACATAATCCTGTGGCTGCACTTTACACATCAGGCACATACTATGCAAGATTGTTAAAGCCTGACCAATAAATATTAATTACAACAGATTGTTCTCTGGTTGACATATAATGGTTAAGTTAATTTAATGATAACATAAAAGCATAAGAGAGAGACCGATTATGAAATTAAAGGATTTTCCATCAGATATAAGGGAATTTATCATCCCGAAGCCACAGGGCAGGATGCATTATAGATGTCTTGGATGCAGAAAAGAATTCAGTATAAATGAGCTCCTGTATATATGTCCTGAATGCAGTAGTGTGCTCATGCTTGAGATTGAAAACCTATCCGAGATACTGGGCTCGGATGGAAGGCAATGGCAGAGGATATTTGACTTCAGAAAAATGATTAATCATCAGGCCCTGAAAGGCATATTCAGGTTCTATGAGTTTATTGCTCCTGTAATCCCCCTTGAATATATTGTTTATCTTGGTGAGGGCTCTACCCCTCTTGTCCGTGCCAATAGTCATTTAAAAGAACTCACAGGGAGGGATTTTTACTTTAAAAATGACGGCCAGAATCCCAGTGCCTCTTTCAAGGACAGGGGCATGGCCTGTGCCCTCAGTTTTATTAATTATTGGGCAAGGAAGAACAATATCAACAGGGTATTATCCATTTGTGCCTCAACAGGAGATACATCCGCATCAGCTGCCCTCTATGCATCATACCTTGAAGAGCTTTTAAGTTCAGCGGTTCTCCTCCCCCATGGTAAGGTCACCCCCCAGCAATTATCACAGCCCCTGGGAAGTGGTGCAAGGGTAATAGAGATACCAGGGGTGTTTGATGATTGTATGAAGGTGGTGGAGGCACTCTCTGAGAAATACCATGTGGCACTTCTTAACTCCAAAAACTCCTGGAGGATACAGGGACAGGAATCATTTTCATATGAGATATGTCAGGACTTTGATTACTCTGTAGGAGATAAGGTGGTGGTGCTACCCATAGGAAATGCCGGAAATATTACAGCAGTAATAAGCGGATTTATCAAGTTTTTCAGGGCAGGAATAATTAGGGAGCTACCCAGGATAATAGGAGTTCAATCAGAGCATGCTGACCCTGTTTATCGTTACTACCTTGAAGACGACCCTGATAAGAGGAAGTTTATACCTGTAAATGTAAAGTCCAGTGTGGCTCAGGCCGCAATGATAGGAAATCCTGTATCAATGCCCAGGGTGATGGAGGTGGTTGATGAATACAACAACCTGGCTGGTGAGAAGCGAATATTTGTTGTCCAGGTGAAAGAGCAGGAGATAATGGACTGCATGATTATTGCAAACCGAAACGGCAACATTGTGTGCACACAGGGTGGTGAATCCCTTGCAGGATTTATAAGGGCCATCAGGGAAGGAATTGTGGAGGAGGGTGAGATCGGGGTTCTTGACTCCACCGCACATATGCTCAAGTTTATAACATTTCAGGAGATGTATTTTGAAGACCAATTCCCCCCGGAGTTTGAAGTAAGGCCCAGGGAAGAGCTCAAGAACCGTCCTGTTCTTATCCGTCCTGAAACTCTAAGGGTCTGTCCAGAGCCTGGAAAGGTGCTTGATAAAGAAGAGTTTTCCATATTTGTGAAAGACACGGTAAAACAGATAGCAGAGCTTCTGGATTTAAGACCAAAAACAGATAAAATTACATAGTTATTTATGTCCAGGGTAAAAAAGGGAAATGAGAGCCTGAGGATACTATTTGTGTGCACTGCCAATGTGAGCAGGAGTTATCTGGCAGAGATGATTATGAGGCACAGGCTGAAAGAAAATGGCCTGAGTCATGTGGAGGTTTCATCAAGGGGTATCTATGCCTTTCCAGGTTCACCTCCTGACCCTGAGATGGTAAGATTTCTTGAGGACCAGGGCATCTCTCCAGGAGAGCATAAATCAGAACAGCTTAAGGAACAGGACATCAAAGATGCGGATATTATCTGTGTTATGGAAAGGGGACATAAAAGTATTTTAGAAGGGCTTTTTCCATCTGCACGGGGAAAGGTAAGACTATTGAGCTCTTTTATTAAATTTGGTGACAATGATGACATACCTGATCCTGTGGGGCGTTCTCCATATCACTATCGTCTGGCTCAGGCACAGATATCCATGGCAGTGGATGGAATGATTGAGTTTCTAAAAGGAAGGCGTTGATGGTAAAGATTAGGATTATTGTTCTGGATAAGACAAGGGATGCCTTTATTCGTGAGGGAGAAGAGCACTATCTTAAGAGAATTAAAAGATATACCAATATTGAATTTGTGGTAATAAAGTCAATAAAACATGGAGGAAGGTCAGACAAGGAGATACTTACCCTTGAAAGGGATGCAATAATGAAAAGAATTCAACCTGAAGACTATCTGGTTGCCCTTGATTCAAAAGGGAAAGAGTTTACATCAGAGGAATTTGCCCTCTGGCTGAAAGATATCAATGAGACACAGAAAGGATGGATAGACTTTATTATTGGAGGCCCCCTTGGCCTTCATAAGGAGATAATAATGAAGGCCCGATTAAGTCTCTCTCTTTCCAGGCTCACATTTACCCACGAGCTGAGCCGTCTTATCCTGCTTGAGCAGATATATCGGGCATTCACCATAATCAAGGGAGAACCATATCACAGGTAATCAAACCTTGAATCCATTGCATATCTTTCATACACA
>JALVMZ010000603.1 GCA_027032655.1 Desulfobacteraceae bacterium | reverse complement strand
AGGCAATCAATAACAATAAAAATTTTGTTAAATTTAATTTACATCCACCAGAATTAGGAGCTCTTAGCATTAACATGAAAATGAAACATAATACTCTTAAAATTCATATTAAAGCAGATAATGGAAAGACACGGGATATAATTCTTTCGCAGATTAGTAATTTAAAAGAGTCTTTAATGGAACATGGAATAAAATTGGATAGTTTTGATGTAAAAATAGATTATTCCTTCAATAGTTTTTCAAATAATGATTCAGAATGGAATGATAAAGAAAGAAGTGAGGTTCCGATTGAAAATATGTCATTTTATAATGACAAGAGGCATGAGGATAGTGAAGAAATTGAAATTATGAATACAGTATATAATCGTGTTCCAGATGGATTACTTGATATAATGATTTAAATAAGGGAGGGACTCATGAATTCAGGTATTTCGCAATTAATTGGCGTAGAAGAATCAATGTTAGGAAGTAGATATATAAGTAATCAGAAAACAAAATCACTGGGGAAAGAGGATTTTCTTCAACTTCTCATAACTCAATTAAGGTATCAGGATCCATTAAATCCTCTTGAAAGTGTGGAATTTACAGCACAGCTTGCCCAATTTAGCAGTCTCGAGCAGTTATTTAATATAAAGGATGGAATTAATGAACTTGCATCATCTCAGACCAATAATAGAAAAATAGAAGCACTAAGTATGATGGGGAAATATGTAGAAGCAGAAGGAGAACTTTTATCAATAGATAAGGATAAGACAGGAACCGGAGGTTTTATTATTGATGAACCTGCTGTATGCGAGGTGTATATTTATAGTATGGATGGCCAGCTTATAAGAAGAATTGATCTTGGTCCACTTAAAGAGGGTGAACATGAATTCAGATGGGATGGAAGAGATAATAATGGAGAAATGGTGGAGCCAGGAACATACAGTTTCCAGGTAAATGCTGAGAATATAGATGGAAAATCAGTAAATGTTGATACCAGGATTAAAGGTATGGTAACCGGAATTAA
This sequence comes from Desulfobacteraceae bacterium, assembly GCA_027032655.1. GTDB lineage: Bacteria > Desulfobacterota > DSM-4660 > Desulfatiglandales > JALVMZ01 > JALVMZ01. The sequence goes on along the minus strand of JALVMZ010000603.1, from coordinate 1,954 downwards.
TTTTGAAGGAGAACAACCAGAAATATTTATAGAAAACATCCCTGTGAAACTGTCTCAAATTCTGGAGGTAACGGAAAACAATAATTATTCAGTTTATGAGAATAGTTCTTCTTCAAATATTGAAGAAGAAGTTTAATATAAAGGAGGTGTAAGATATGGCACTATCAAGTGCTCTTTTTTCAGGAATCAGTGGTCTGAGTGCTCTGGGAAGTGCAATGCAGATAATTGGTGATAACATTGCTAATGTTAATACAATTGGATTCAAAGGAAGCACTTTCAATTTCCAGGATCTGCTTTCCCAGAGCATCTCAACCATGTCAGGGACAGCACAGGTGGGGAGAGGAACCAGCCTTGGTGATGTATCCTCAATATTTGAACAGGGTTCATTTGAGTCAACAGGTAACACCACCGATCTTGCAATCGGAGGAGATGGCTTTTTTGTGTTAAAAGAGAGTGGGAGTGATAGCCTTTTCTACACAAGGGCGGGGAATTTTCGGTTCAACAAAGATGGATATCTGGTAAATCCCGAAGGTTATATAGTTCAGGGATGGGAACTGGATGAAAATGGAGAGGATGTGGGATCAATTACCGATATTAAACTTGATTCATTTACATCGCCCCCTGATGAGACAGATAAGATACAGGTAATTGTAAATCTTGATTCAGACGGAGAGGATAATTCTTCAGGATCAGATTCTGCACTGGAAAGTGCATGGGATGGGACTCAGTCAACCCCCATAGGGCAGAGTGCTTATGAATACCAGACCACGGTTAAGATATATGATTCCCTCGGGAGCACTCATGATATTACTATATATTTTGATAAGGCACAAACAAGCTCTGCTTATGAGTTCATCGTTACATGCGATCCTGATGAAGATGAGAGGACAGGCGCAAGTGGAAATACATGGGCAGGACTGCTTGCAAGGGGCTTAATAAAATTCTACTCTGGTTCTGGTAAAATAAGCGATATTGACTTCTGGGAAATAGATCCATCAGATGGAAGTTCAACCGCAAAATCAGAATCATCTGATCTTACTGATGGTTACTTTACATTTTCACCTGAATTCATATCAGGAAACAGCATGAGTGTTAAGCTGGATCTGGGCTCTCGTTATGATGGTTCGCAGTGGGTAAACAGCTCGCTTACAACAACACAATATGCAATAGCATCAGCCACAATATATCAATCAGCAAATGGATATGGCGCTGGAGATCTTCAGGGCGTAAATGTGGATGTGGATGGTGTAATTACAGGCACATATTCAAATGGGCAGCTTATCCCATTATACAGGGTTGCCCTTGCCAAATTCCAGAACATTCACGGACTATATAAGGTTGGTGGAAATCTTTTTAAAGAGACCCGTGCCAGTGGCTCTGCCATAACAAACAAACCTGGCACAAATGGTCTTGGGAGTATTGCACCCAACTCACTTGAGCAGTCAAATGTGGATATCGCAACAGAGTTTGTTAAAATGATTACAACACAGAGAGGTTTTCAGGCCAACTCCAAGATAATTACTGTAACAGATCAGATGCTCGCAGAGTTGATTAATATAAAGAGATAGAATAGACGGGCAGATGTCAATTATTTGACATCTGCCCTGATAATTGACAAATTATGAATTAAACAATATCAATTAAATCATCTCAATCAATTTATCTTCCTGTAATTCCACAAAAAATCCCTCACCTCTTTTTATATCAAATCCATTCATTTTTTGGCATGGCGATTGCTCATAATTAGTAAAAAAAGATATCAAAGGAGAGGCCATGGATATAGCAACCGTATTGGGAATCGTTTCAGCTTTTGGACTTGTTCTTATTGCCATATTCATGGGAGGTGGTCTGGGCCTTTTCATTAATATACCCTCTTTGATGATAGTTGTAGGAGGGACACTGGGTGCAACGATGATTAATTATCCATTAAAAGATGTGCTTGGGGTCATAAAAG
>JALVMZ010000602.1 GCA_027032655.1 Desulfobacteraceae bacterium | reverse complement strand
GTCCCCAAAAAGTGTCAGGGAGAACAGGGCTGAATCCCTTAATAATAGCTCATCTGATTCAAGCATGGGAATAAGCATGCAAATGGCAGGGCTCCATCCCATCTGTCCCAATGAAACAGGAGTGGCCCATCTCACCCGGTAGTCTTTATCATGCAGATATGGAATGAGTGTCTTGCCATTTACCGGTGGTTCCCTCAGGATGGATATCCATTTATCCAGTATCTTTAATATGGCATCCCTTTTATTGATTATCAGTGTTAATAATCTCTTTGTGCCATCAGAAGACCCTTTATTTTCTGATAACTCCTTATATTCTCTGAAGCTTATGGAAGATACATTTGTATAAAGGGATATAAGCTCTTTTATTATCGTATGCACTTTAAATTCCCTTACAATACACGAAGTATCATCGCATTCTTTTAAAGCGGTTTTTATTTTTTTAAGCCTTTTTAGTCTTCCTTTTGCCATTATTTTACCAATGGCCCTTATGGTGGATGCCCTTACTTTAGGACTGCTTGATGAGAGATAAGGGGGCAGGAATCTGAGGGCTTCAGGGTTCTTAATCCTGCCCATCATATAAATGGCCCTGGATAGTGTTCGGTCATCATGTGTGGATTTTATGAGTCTAACAAGCTCGGATAGGGCCTTTCCCTGATTTATGGTGATAAAATCCATCAGAAAGATCAATTCAGATATATCACGGGTGGTAATCCTTTTTATCATAAATGGAACCGATTTCTCAGCAGGAATCTCTGATATCATGTGCCTTGCTGTTTCAGGTATGCTTTTTTCTGTTCCCCAGTGGCTTGCAATTGAGAGCAGATATTTCAATTTTTCCTCTCCACTGAGTGCTTCTGCCTTTTTAAGTAATTTCGTGATTCTTATGGTCTCTTCTTCAGTTTTTAGTTTAAAACTGACAGGAATGGCTGAATGCTTAAGAGGTGGGAGCAATGAAATACCACTTGCCCCGTCAGATTCCATATCAATGCCACATGACCAGGGATTATCAGACCAGATGGAATTATTGCCCCCCCTTCTCTGGTATCTATCATCTCCGTCTGCATCAATGAATATTCCAAGACCTCCTGCCTTCCTGGATTGGACAAGTTTACCACTTCCCAAGCCAGAGGCTCTTAGATCGTATCTATCATCCCCTTGATTATCAATAAAGATGCCCATTCCATTTGCCTCTGACGCACCCATTGAAAGCCAGTCAGAGCTATAAATATCATCACCTGTGCCATTAATAAGTATGCCAAGGCCCCAGTCGTGGCCACATCCCTGCGACACCCCCCATGAGGATATCCTGTCATTTCCCTGATTGTCCATCAGGATGCCAATGGAGTAATGGATACCTGCTCCCTGGGAATATCTTCTTGATATGTATGTGTCTTTTCCCATCTCATCGTAAAGAACGCCCACTGCCATCCAGTAAGATGAGCCCTGAGCAAAGTATTCTGATATGTAGGTGTCATTTCCGTATCCGTCTATCAGAAAGGATATCCCACCCCCCGACATCTCTCTTATGCCAATTGAAAAACCCTGGGCCAAGCTCTGGGATATATCAGGTTCCCTGGGATCAGGTTCATCTCCTCTGGCAATGTATGTGTCATTGCCTTCATAATCAACAAGGCATGAAATCCCAGCAGTTGATGAGTATGCCTGACCCTGACCTTTGCACTGATAATAGTCATTGCCCTCTGAATCGAGGAGTATTCCAGCACCAAACATGGAAGAAGACTGGACAAAGTGACCACCCATGTAATGGTCATTGCCCGAGAAGTCCATCAGGATTCCGGCCCCAAAAAAACCCGCACCCTGTGATATATCACCTGAAATATACATATCATCTCCTTCAAGATCAGTGAGGATTCCGATTCCAAAGAATCCTGCCCCCAGTGAGTAATGGCCTCCCCTATATGTGTCGTTACCTGATATATCAATCACTATGGAACACCTGCCATCCCTTCCGGATGCAATCATGCCTTCATAATTGTCGTCCCCACCAAGATCAATTATAAGCACTGCATCTCTGGCGTGCCTGTCATTTCCTGTCCCTCCAATTGTTACATCACCTATGGGTGTGGAAAAACTCCTGGTCTTTACCTTCGAATACCAGGAGCTATCCAGTTTAAGTATTTTAATGGAATCCTGAACTGCCTTTACTAAAGAAAACACACAGGAAAACATCATACCCCGGTCATATATCTTTGCCTTTTCAATGGCATTAGTGACCTCCTTTTCATCAGGAATGGTTTCCTCATCTTCTATGGTGACTGGATAAAGGCATCTTATTATCTTCTCTTTATTCTCTTTTACAATGGAAGATACAAGATTACTCATTACCTTCCGGGCATTTTTTATGGCATTTAATAATATGATAATTGATTCATTCAGGGGGTAAGGCATTCCTTCTGGTATATCAATTGGTTCTTCTGACTCTATCAGTTTTTTATTCAGAACAAATGAATTATCAAGAGCTGTTATATCTTTTAAAAAAAGAGTGGGTTTTTGATGGTCTTTGAGGATTTTTCTTGAAATTATCTGGGCTTCAAGGGGGGCCTTTCGGGGCATCTTGATCCATCTTTTGAACTTCTCTGGTGTAAAAGGGCACTCATAGAGGTCAGGTGGTATTGAAAGAGATGTGCTCTTTGCACCTATTGTCTTTAGGGCCTTATCCAGAAGGTAGGATTCACTGCCAGAGCAGATACAATATAGCCTCAGCACACATAGAATACATACAATCAGTATAATATTAACCCTTCTCATAATTAATATTTAAGGTTGATCTCTCAATTAGTTGGTTAGTGGAATATACTTTAAATAGACTACCCGGGTCTTTGTTTCCGCTCAGAAGCCTCCCGGGCTGGTCTTTTTTACTCACTTATCTTACGGGGGATTCCTTACCCCCTCCCCATTCCCGCTCCTGTTTATATATGGACTTAATACCTCTGAATCATACCTTTCTCC
>JALVMZ010000601.1 GCA_027032655.1 Desulfobacteraceae bacterium | reverse complement strand
CTTCGATTTGTGGATCATGAAACCCATGAAAAGGTAACCCTTGTGGGAAATGTGCCAATGCCAGTGGAGGGACAGGGGCTCAGGATTAAAGGGGTTAGAGAGGTGCATCCACGATTTGGTGAGCAGATAAGAATAAGAGAATGTCACTTGGTGGTGCATGGAGAGACTGAAGGAATAAAGAGATTCCTGAAATCGGGGTTTATAAAGGGGATAGGGGATACCCTCGCGGATAGAATAATAAAGAGATTTGGCAGTGATACACTGAGAATAATGGAGGGCTCCATCGAAAGACTGAGTGAGGTTCCCGGGGTGGGACCTGTTAAATTAAAGAGCATAAAGAAGGCCTGGAATGAGCAAAAAGAACTCCGAGATGTAATGATCTTCCTCCAGTCCCACGGGATAAGCTTTACATATGCAATGAAGATATACAGGATGTATGGAAGCAATACCATTGAGGTGGTAAAGGAAAACCCTTACAGGCTGGCAACTGAAATACATGGAATAGGTTTTCAAAGGGCAGACCAGATAGCCTCTGGCTTTGGTTTTAGCAAAGATGATGTGAGGCGAATCCAGGCAGGTATTATTTATGTGTTAAATCAGTTATCAGAGGAAGGGCATGTATTTTATCCTTACTCAGAACTTATGGAAAGATGTGCCATACTGCTTGGGGTTGAAAAAGATGCTGTGACAGAGGGTTTTGCAGGACTGATGGATGAAAAAAAGGTAATTGTGGAGGATTTAAATACTGAGTTTGATTCCTTCAAACCTGACAACAAGGCCGTGTATCTGCCCTGGCTTTATGTCTCAGAGAAGGGAATATCCATTCATATAAAGAGGCTGCTCAGAGCCAGAAAGGCAGTCTATGGTATTGACCCAGACCTTGCCATTCATGCGGTAGTGAAGGGGATGGGTATTGAACTCACTGATAAGCAGAAAGAGGCGATAAGACGGGCAATACAGGATAAGATAGTGGTAATCACAGGGGGGCCGGGCACAGGTAAGACTACAATCATAAAGGCCATCCTGAATATATACAGGGAGCACAATGCAAGAGTGCTTCTATGTGCCCCCACAGGAAGGGCATCCAAGAGGATGAGTGAATCCGCACAATATCCTGCCAGCACCATCCACAGAATGCTTGGCTACAACCATCGGAAGGGCGGATTTATGAGAAATGAAAAGAGCCCCCTGAATGTGGATCTTGTGGTGGTGGATGAGGTATCAATGGTGGATACAGTTCTTATGTATCACCTTTTAAAGGCCATTCCAGATGAGACCTCCCTTGTCCTGGTTGGTGACGCAAATCAACTTCCATCTGTGGGCCCCGGGAATGTGTTAAGTGAGATAATAAGCTCAGGAGCAGTTAGTGTAATTGAACTGAAAGAGATACACAGACAATCGGAAGGGAGCAGGATCGTGGTTAATGCACACAGGGTCAATATGGGTAAGATGCCCGAGCTTACACCACCAGGAGATGAGGCGGGAGATTTTTACTTTATTGAGCAGGATGACCCGGAAAAGGTCCTGGAGATAATCAAAGAGCTGGTATGTAAGAGGATACCTGGGAGATTTCAATTAAATCCCATGGAGGATATTCAGATTATCTCACCCATGCATAAAGGGCTGGTGGGGACAGAGAATCTGAACAGGATACTTCAGTCCACTTTGAATAAAGGAGATTATCTCCTGGAGAAGGGGGGGCGGGTATTTAAACTTAACGATAGGGTTATGCAGGTGAGAAACAATTATGAAAAGGAGGTATTTAATGGAGATATAGGAAGAATATCAGGCATACAGCCAGAAACCGGAACCCTGATTGTGGATTTTGACGGGAGACTTATCCTGTATGATCGCTCTGAGATTGATGAGCTGGCCCTTGCATATGCCATATCTATTCATAAATCGCAGGGAAGTGAGTATCCCTGTGTGATAATCCCCATTTTGACCCAGCACTATATCCTGCTTCAGAGGAATCTCATCTATACTGCAATCACCAGGGCAAAGGAGCTGGTGATAATCATAGGAAACAAAAAGGCACTTGCATACTGTATCAACAACACAAAGACAGTCAGAAGATATACCCTCCTGGCCCAGATGATAAGAGAATAACTTATTAGGTTCTTCTTCATATTAATTGATAGGAAATATACTAACCTATGGAATTTATTATCATTATGATTGAACATAATTATAATGGTAGAAAAAATCAGGCGGATGGTATCGTCCTTTCGCTTCCGTTCGCTACGCCGTCCATGGCTTCGCTCACTGCTGATCAAGCACCAAATTATCGTATTGATAAAGTGAGCAACTTTAATGTTACTAATCACGAAATTATCTGGAATTTGGTGCCTGATAAAGCCGCGAAATGTTGATACCATCCACCTGATGTGCTGTCCGGGTCTTTGTTGTAGCGAATGGCGGGAGGGCTTCGTCTTTTTCTCACTTATCTACGGGGGAAACCCCAGCCCGCTCCCGTTGTAATTAATGCCGAGTCTATATTATTATGAGAGAGCGTATGATTCAGAGGTATTAATTTCATAAATAAACAGGAGCGGGAATGGGGAGGGGGTAAAGAATCCCCCGTAAGATAAGTGAGTTAAAAAGACCAGCCCGGGAGACTTCTGAGCGGAAACAAAGACCCGGTAGCCCTTATAAAATTTAATTTAATGATCAACTAATCTGAAGAAGATCCACTTATTATTCATCTATGGGTTCAATGATGATTTCAGGTTCATTCATTGCGATTTTAAATTCCTTAGGATCCCCAATTACCCTTCCCATAACATTTACAGCACTTGCAGGCCTGATCTCATCCTCAGTGCTGATAGGCGTTGGTCCAAAGAATATGCAAAAACACTTTCCATCAGGCCAGTATCCTATATCACCCTCTTTAACCACCTCTGTGGAGGTATCATCAGGTCCTGCTTCAACTGGAATTGAAAAGTATATTTCATCGCCCCAGGTATTGAATCCGCTCTTTATGGGAAGCACCTGAGCAACCTTTTTACCTGTAGGAGTGTCAAAAAGTTCCGCTTCCTTTATAAGTGATCCAATTATTATTCTAATCTTCATGGCAATACCTCAAAAAGATTATCTTCTTTTTCTGAATATTAATCTTATTGGTATCATATCCATGCCCAGATATTCCCTTAGCTTATTGGATATGAATCTCTTATATGATGGACGGATATCATCCGGTCTGTTGGTAAAAAGCACAAAGGAGGGGGGTCTTATACCTACCTGAGTAATGTAATAGAACCTTAACCTCCCCTTGGAGCTGAACTCAGGCGAATGCATCTTCACTATATCATGGAAGGCCCTGTTGAGTTCTCCTGTTGAAACCCTGGTGGATAATTGATTAAATGTGAGTATGACGGCATTCAGGAGTCTCTTGATGTTATATCCGGTAAGGGCAGATATTTTTACAATGGGAACATTGGGAAGAAACTTCAATCGCTCCTGGATGGAATACTCCAATCTTTTCCTTTTATATTCTGAATCCCTAATGAGGTCCCATTTGTTAATTCCAATTACCAGTCCTTTTGCTTGATCAATCACATAACCACATATCTTGGCGTCCTGATCCGTTGCGCCTTCAGTGGCATCTATCAACATGATGGCCAGGTGAGACCTATCTATGCTCCTGAGGGCCTTGATTGCAGAGAATTTTTCAATCTTGTCCTTTACCCTTGCCTTTCTCCTGAGCCCGGCGGTATCAATCAGGATGAACTCTTGGCCCTCCCATTCAAACAGGGTATCCACTGAATCCCTTGTAGTTCCGGGCTCTTCACTTACAAGCACCCTTTCATAGCCCAGGACCCTGTTTACTAAAGAGGATTTGCCCACATTGGGTTTTCCGATTATTGCCACCCTGATTCTGGAATCCCTGTCCTCTTCGGGTATTGCCTCTGGTATATCCTTTACAATATCACTCATCATCTGTTTTATTCCATAGCCATGCGCAGATGATATTGGATAGACCCTTTCTATTCCCATTTCGTAAAAATCGCCTACTAAGTGCTCCAGCTCAGGGCCATCCACCTTATTGACCGCCATGATCACATCCTTTCCGGATTTGCGGAGGAGTTCAGCTATCTCCTTATCACCAGGCATCAGTCCCTGTCGTCCATCCACCATAAATATGATTCTGTCCGCCTCTTCTATGGCATACATGACCTGAGCCTTTACCTTTCCCATAATGTCCGGTTTATGAGAGGGTTCAAGCCCCCCTGTATCCACAATGATAATTCTCCTGCCCTCATAATTTATTGTTGCGTATAATCGGTCCCTTGTAATCCCGGGCTGGTTATCCACTAAGGCATCCCTTGATCTACTCAAGCGATTAAAGAGTGTTGATTTACCAACATTGGGTCTGCCAACAATAGCCATAATCATCGCGGGACGTCCTTAAATAATTAAATAACTTTCATCTCAAGCCTGTATCCCTTTTTTCTGGCCAGTCTCTGTCCCCTCCTTATTGCATAAACCACGGCAGATGGAGTAATTCTTAAGCTCTTAGCCACATGGGTAAGTTCATGACCAAGTTCCCTTACTGCCCAAAAACAATAAAGTGCTCTGGCATCTGCAATTTTCTTTTGACGGGTCTTTGAATTTAAATCTTCTGGTGTCAATCCGAATATTTCGCATACCTTTTGTTCAATAAAATCCAGGTCATACCCCTTTGACATGAGTTCATATCTTTTTGAGAGCTTTTCGTTTGCCTTCTTAAGTATTTCTTCTACGAATTTATTATCTCCCAGTATTCTTTTGTCTCCTTTGATTCTTTTTTCATGAATTCCATCTGTTTTTTCCCATCCATCAATACCCTTTATCAGACCACCTTCCATGAGATCAGGTCTGCGACCTTGACCAATGCCTGATTTTACATATGAAATGTATTCTTTTATTGCAGCTGCCCTTGTTTTGCCAAAGTAAAGGAGCACATAATCGGTATCCTGCCAGGGGCGGTTTATGCGGCCAATAATTGCACTATGACCAGTATATGGATAAGTATTTAATTCATGAATGGAATTAAGTATCTCAGCCCTCAGAGGATTTAGATGTATATAACGAACAAGCTCTTTTAGATATGCATCTTCTTGACATATTATTGACTTATAGCGATTTTGAAATAATGGTCCATGACGGCCATATCTGTTGTTAAATTTTATTGCATATCCTGTGAGCAGTCTTCTCATAAGGGTTGCAAGAGGTTCATCTCCGGTTCTTAAAAGAAGATGTGCGTGATTTGGCATCAGTGACCAGGCATAACAACTCACATGGGTATCAGGAAGAAGGTTTGTCATGCGGTTCAGGAAGTCTTCCCGATCTTCGTCGTCTAAAAATATCTCCCTTCTCTCTATTCCCCTTATGATTACATGGTGCAAAATTCCAGGTGCGTCTAATCTTGCTTGCCGTGGCATGGACAGTAGGCTAATAAAACCTATCATAAGTGTCAAGTTATTTAATTATTTAAGGACGTCCCGGTCTTGTGGTTTTTGGGCTTGACTTGAAGCAGGCATGGTTATAGATTTTTTTAAAATGATTTATGAGTAAATCACTATGCCCACCAAATATATTATTGTAACAGGAGGGGTTCTTTCAGGCCTTGGTAAGGGAATAGCATCCGCATCCATAGGGCATCTTCTCTCCTCAAGACTAAAAATAATCCCCATAAAATGTGATGGTTATCTGAACCTTGACCCTGGCACCATGAATCCTTATGAGCATGGCGAGGTGTTTGTCCTGGATGATGGTGGTGAAGTGGATATGGATTTTGGACATTATGAACGATTCCTGGGAGTCAACTGCAAGAGTAAATGGAACCTCACCATGGGCAAGGTCTTTGATATTATAAGACAGAAGGAAAGACGGGGAGATTATCTGGGAAAGACGGTTCAGTATATCCCCCATGTAACTGATGTGATAAAGAATCATATATTTGATATAGCAGAAGAGGAATCCCCTGACCTTATTATAGTGGAGATTGGCGGGACAGTGGGTGATATTGAAAATGAACTTTTTCTTGAAGCCATGCGTCAGATGAAAGAGGATGTGGGAAAGAATAATATTGTATATGTGCATCTCACCTATGTGCCAATCCCCCACGGTGTGAATGAGCAAAAATCAAAGCCCACACAGCAGAGCGTAAATCTATTAAAACAGAGAGGAATCTTTCCTGATATAATAATTGGTAGATGTGCTCAATTTCTTACACCTCAGATAAAGGCAAAGATATCAAATTTCTGCGATGTGGATCCAAAGGCCGTCATAACAGGTCTTGATGTGGAAGATATCTATGAGATACCTCTCATTTTTGAACAGGAGGGGCTTGCTGAAATATTGCATAAAAAACTCAACATTTACAGTCCCCCGGATCTCAGACGCTGGAAACAGTATATCAATAATATCAGAAATCCTGATAAAGAGATTACAGTTGCAATGTGCGGGAAATATACAAGACTTGAGGATTCCTATGCTTCAATAATTGAGTCCTTTAATCATTGCTCTGCCCATCTTAAATGTAAAATAAATCTCAAATGGATTGAGACCACAGATCTTAAGGATTTTTCATTCTTAGATGAGGTGGATGGAGTTGTGGTGCCCGGTGGCTTTGGAATAAGGGGAACAGAGGGTAAGATTGAAGTTATTCGGAGGGCAAGGGAGAGAGATATACCATTTCTTGGCCTGTGTCTCGGGATGCAACTGGCTGTAATAGAATTTGCAAGAAATGTGTGTGGGCTTAAGGGAGCAAATTCCACTGAAATAGACCCTGAGACCTCCTATCCAGTAATTGATATACTGCCTGAGCAAAAGAATATAAAGGATAAGGGTGGGACCATGAGGCTGGGGGCATATCCGGCAGTGCTTAAAAAGGGATCCCTGGTTCATCAGCTTTATGGCAGGGACGAGGTCTCAGAGAGACACAGACACCGCTATGAAGTAAATCCTCAGTTTCATGATATAATACAGGAAAAGGGCATGGTATTTTCCGGGAAATCAAAGGACGGAAGGCTTGTGGAATTTATAGAAATCCCGGGCCTCAGGTATTTTGTTGGAACACAGGCACACCCTGAACTAAAATCAAGGATGGAATCCCCTGCCCCCCTGTTTTATGGCTTTGTTAAGGCCTGCCTTGGTATGTAGCTCATGGAAAGGAGATACAGGGTCATTTTCCTGGGTGTTAATGGGTCGAAGGAGACGTTTATATCCAGAATGAAAACTCTGGGCATAGATAGGGCAACTATTGAGTATATGTTATTAAAGGCCCCCATAATTTTAAAAGACGGCCTTGATATAAAGCATGCCAGATTGTATGCTGAAAAGATTCAGTGGGCAGGTGGTAGGGTAAAGATGAAGGAGAGTGGTTTTTTTGAGAGCAATAACGCCTCTCCGGAGCCTTATGTTAAGGGATTTGGTGATTTTACAATATGTCCCCAATGTGGTTATAAACAGGACAGACATGAAAGATGTATAAGGTGCGGTTTTTTACTGGAATCCAATGGGTAAAGTAATAGACATAGAGAAGAGAAAACGAAAGACCAGGGTAAAAAAGGCCTTCAGGAACTGGACTGCCCGTTTTAATGAAGAGTATTCGGAAGATACCCGAATTCAGGATCTCTCTTTTCAGACCCTTTCTTATTTAGCAAAGGGAAAAGAGGATGCCCCCTTTTATATGTATGATCTCATAATGAATCTCCTGGATATGGGGTCTGGATTTGAATTTTATGATCTCAACAGGGATAAAAAGCTCTTTGTTATGGACTGTTACCTATATCTGCTTGACAGAATGCGCTTTGAAATAATGAGGAGACTGGGATGGATAGAAACCTATCCTGATCAGGAGCATTCACTGGTTCAAATAGTAACCAGATTCAGAGGAATGGAGACAACCATATCCTCAGGTATGCCTCAATTGAGCAGGGAGCATCCCCAATATCAGAGATTCAAAAACATGAATGAGTTTGAAAAGGAGGAATTTATCAGGAGATTAATTCCCAAGGCACTCAGGAAGCTCTCCACCTACTCCACAACCTTGTAAACTTTGTCATTTTCCCTTACTCTGTCTTTTACCTTGATTCCAATAAGATCACCTAGTTTGGCTTCCTCAACAGGCTGGTTATTTATCTCCATACTGACCACTTGATCTGTAAAATCAGTGGTGTGCCCTTTGAATTTCAGGGTATCCCCCTTCTTTATTGTCCCACTTGTAACTTCAACAGCAGCAACACTTGGTTTTGCAAAGAATTTAACAACCCTTCCCACCTGTTCTTCTGTCATGTCGCACCTCCTTTATGGGTTTTTATCTTGAAAAGATAATAAATCAAAAATAATATAGATTCAAGAGCTTAAAAGGAAGCACTGATGAAGGAATACAGTAAAAAGCTGGCCTTACTTCTTGCAAACAGCGGGGCGCTCTTTTTTGATGATAACCTTGTGCTCAAAGACGGGAGACCAACGCCCTATTTTATAAATTTCGGTATGTTCAGAACCGGAAGCCTTGCACTGGAGATGGGGACATTTTTTGCTGATATGATAGTAGAGAATAATCTACATAAAGACATCAACATAATACTGGGGCCATCCTACAAGGGAAGTGCCATCGCCGTGGGAACAGCAATATCACTCTTCCATAAATATGGCGTTGATATCATGTATGATTATAATAGAAAAGAGACAAAGACCCATGGTGAGGCCAGCTCAAAGGAGACATTCTTTGTAAATAAATCATTTTTTGATGGATGCAAAGTGCTTATTGTGGATGATGTTGCCACCTCAATGGGAACAAAATATGAGCTCCTCCGTATTATAAAGAGGGAAGAAGAGATAAAAGATATAAGAGTTAATGTCAAAGGCATTGGCATTGCTGTTGATAGAGAGCAGACCACTGCTGTTTATGGGGAAGATGGCTCAGTTATCCTGGAGAGGAAAGGGCAGGACGCGATAAAGAGATTCATGGAGGATACCGGGATTCCAG
>JALVMZ010000600.1 GCA_027032655.1 Desulfobacteraceae bacterium | reverse complement strand
ACCCTCAGGATGACGAATAGAGGATGACTCAGGATGACAAACGGAATACGAATCATTTTTGCAAAGCTCTCACCTTTTCTATTCCAGTTATAATCCCATGACACTTACAAGAAGTGCCAATAAGCCATCTATCCACTTCTCCATCCATTACTGCATCCCTGAGTCTGAATAACTCTTCTGCCCTGTAACCTCCAAGTCCTGGTGCCAGTTGTCTGCTCCTTATTGTATAATTCGTAAATCCATCAATTTTTATTCCTTTAAACCTTGAATATAAAGGTATATCTCTCTTTTCGCCTGTTACTGTGCAATAGCCCTCAGGTTCAGGACAATCATCAGGGCATCTGAAATCCGCATAACTTACAAGCAATGAGCCCTCAGAGCCATTCCATGTGTAAGGCAAAACTTCTCTTAACTCATCGGGTATCTCTGTCTTTTTATAAATAATATTCTCCTTCTCTTTCATATACCTCATCAACCACTCCACTGCCAGGTGTTCTGGTATAGCAGGAACAATCATATTATCTGGATTAATCAGCCTCAGGTGGTCAATCAGAAATCCAATACCGTCATATTCAACACAAATCACCCTTTGCGATTCAATATCTTCAATTTTTGACCTAACTCTATCCACCACAATAATTGATTTATCCCCCTTTAGTGTTCTATCAAGGATATCCACTGCCCTTCTCCCAAAATGACCCGCTCCAATTATTATGATTGAGCCTCTTTTAATTTCATCCAATCTTTTCATGATATCTTCTTTTATATCCTGCTATACCCCCACTCTCTCCCGTCATCCTGAACTACTATTGTTTTGTTATCTTAAACTATTTTCATTTGTCATTCAAAACTTTCACTCTCCTGTCATCCTGAGGAAGCGTTAGCGACCGAAGGATCTCATATCAAATAATCATATTAAATAAATCGTTCCATTCGGGATTCATTTTATTTATTAGATTTATCTTATAATCTCTTTTTTTGCCTTTGAGATACTTCTCCTTTCTTATAGCTTCTTCAATGGAGTCAAATATTTCATAATATATCAATTTGTGACATCTATATCTTTTTGTAAATCCATCTACAAAGCCTTTTTTATGTTCATATACTCTTTTAATTAAGTTATTAGTTACTCCAATATAAAGAACAGTATTTCTCTTATTTGTCATAATATATACATATGCATTTTTCTCTTTCATAAGATACTATATTAGATTCTTCGCTTCGCTCAGAATGACATTATAAAAATCGATCACAATAACATTATAAAAACACTTCCTCATCTCATCTTTAATGTTCTAAATCACCATCATCTGTTATTCAAAACTTTCACTCTCCTGTCATCCTGAGGGAGCGTCAGCGCTTGTAATATCTAAATATTTTTAAAAATTTATGTGAGAGCAGGCCATAAGCCGGGTTCTGTGCCAGGCCCTCAACTGAGAGCAGTTGAGTGCCCGGTAATGGCCATTCATCTTGCCCTGATGTTACCATCAGGGTCGAGCGACCTACCCGGGAACTCGGGCGGACCACCCTCAGGCGTTCCCCTATTTGGTCTTGCTCCGGGTGGGGTTTACCAAGCTTCCATCGTCACCGATGGAACTGGTGAGCTCTTACCTCACCTTTTCACCCTTACCAGGCACCAAACTTTTGGAACATTTTTTTCTGTTTTGTCCACAAGCACTTCATGCAAAAGCAATGGTTGTAAAAGCAATGTTCGTTCTGAGAGTTTGGTGCCTAGCGGTGTATTTTCTGTGGCACTTTCCTCCCGTCGCCGGGACTGGGTGTTACCCAGCACCCTGTCCTGTGGAGCCCGGACTTTCCTCCCCCCTGCACCAAACTTTCAGGATGTATTGAAATTAGCTCAATGTCTTTTGCATATGCAGGAAAACATTGAGGAAATAAACAAACATTCAAGAGTTTGGTGCAGGACAGCGGCCATCTGTCCTGCTCTCACATAAGATATCAAAGAACAATTTACAGAATGAGAGTTTTGCAAAAATGATTCATATTTCGTTTGTCATCCTGAGGGTGTCTGAAAGACTCCCGTTGGATATATGAGATGCTTCGGGGCTTCGCCCCTCAGCATGACGGATAGAATTATATCGCACACTCTCAGCATGACAGATAAGGTAATTCCAGATATATATTGAAAAAGATATCATTTAATTGAGTTTTGCAAAGCTTTCTACTCTAAGATATCATTTTAACATAAAAATATCATTTCTGTATAGAAGATAAAACCAAAGAATGAAAATTCAAGTGGATGACTCTTTTGATGCATCCAGGAGCTGTTCATCCTCTCCCCAATAGATTATCCTGTTACAGTTAGGACAGGTCATAAGAGTCTCTCCCTTTATCAATTCAATAAATTTTTGGGGTGGGATACCCATATGACATGTCTGGCATACACCTTTAATTACAGGGCTGATGGCCTTACCATCTTTCCTTTCAATTAAAAAATTGTATCTTGAAAGTAAGTCCTGCTCCACATCCTTTTCACACTGAAGTCTCTTATCCTTTAATTCCTCTATCTCTTTTTCTAACTGCTCAGCCTCCTTCATAATACCCTCTTTTGTCTTCTCACATGCAGCTATGACTTCTTTGAGGTCCTGCTCCAGGGCCTTAATCTCCTTTTCCTTTTCTTCAATCTCCTCCATTATCTCCAGAGCCTTATCTTCTGTAGTTGACTTTAAAAATTTAAGCTCATCTATCTCCTTAAGTGCAGCAGTATATTCTTTGTTTGATTTTATCTGGCTTAACTTTTCATTGCTTTTAACTATTTTAACTTCCAGGTCCTGAATCTCTCTATCTATCTCCCTCCACTTCTTTTTGAGTTCATCCAGTGTCCTCTTCTCTTTTTCGAACTCCAGTTCCCTCTCTTTTAGCTCCTCATCAATCTTCTGGATTTTACCGGGAATCATATTTCTCTTTTCCATCGCCTCTTTTATACGATTATCATAGCTTTGCAACCTGATGAGTCCTTTAATCCTCTG
>JALVMZ010000599.1 GCA_027032655.1 Desulfobacteraceae bacterium | reverse complement strand
TAGCCCCCCTGCCCTTTTTAAGATAAAGGGGAAGTCCTGCCACCATCAGGACAACGCAATCTGAAATCTCTGCAATTCTCTGATTCATCCTGCCACAGAGGTCTCTGAATGCCCTTGCAATGGAATTATCAGGAACCACCCCAAACCCTGTCTCATTTGATACCATGATAAGGTTGCATGGTCTATTCTTAATGGATTCAATGAGACTGGACTCATATGTATTTACAGCATCCGTTCCTTTTTCAAACATAATATTATTTAACCATACTGTGAGGCAGTCTATTAACAGGACATCATATTCCCGCCCGTGTTTTGGTATCACCCCAGGCAGATCAATGGGCTCTTCCACAAGCTTCCAGTTCTTTCCCCGGGATTCCTTATGCAATCTTATTCTTTCCTCCATTTCAGGATCAGTGGCCCTTGCTGTGGCAACAAATAGGTGGGATGTATATCTCTTTTCAGCATATTTTAAGGCCCAAGAACTCTTGCCACTCCTTGCGCCACCAATTACCAGAACAAGCTCTTTTTTTCCTGACTTAGCTACCTGAGATGATATCATGATGGTGGTCATTAATCCGGTTGGAATCTTAAATTAAAGCTCTATTTCAGCCTGCTCCTTAGCTGCTTCCACTATCAGACCTGGCTGCAGGTTCTGGGCAATCTCAATGCATCTTTCCTCAATCTCCTTTACCTGGTGGTCTTTGCGGGATGGATCATGATGAAATAGTATTAATTTTTTTACTTCAGCTCTGCATGCAAGCTCCACCACACTCCTGTAATCCGAATGCCCCCACCCTCTCCTTATGTCCAGCTCTTCGGGGGTATACTGGCAATCATGAATAAGGATATCCACTCCCTGGCAGAATTTCTCGTATTCCCTGGGAGTTCTTCCAATCCATGCATCCTCCCTCAACTCATTATCAGTTAGAAATACAAGTTTTTTCTCGCCCTCATGGAACTTAAATCCGAGTCCTCCTTGAGGATGTTGAAGCTCAATACTCTCTATTAAAGTATCATTTATATCCAGTGGACTCTCTTTTATTTTTCCTAAGAATTCAATCTTGGCATTCAGGTCATCAAATTTTACGGGGAAATAGCCATCACCCATCCTGTTGTCAAATGTATTTTTCAATCCCTTCAAGCAGAGGGGATGCCCATCCACCAGAATGGTATAAGACGGGTCATAGATGGGTGGGAAAAAGGGGAATCCCAGATTATGGTCCCAGTGAAGATGGGTAATCAGAAGGTATAATCTATTATGCTCCATGTCCTGGGCTATCTTCTCACCAAGGGCCCGTATTCCAGTGCCTGCATCAATAATTATTTTCTTATTCCCATGAATGGTCAATTCCAGACAGGTGGTATTACCCCCATATTCAGTGGTATCCTTTCCGGGCACAGGGATTGACCCCCTCGTGCCCCAGAACTTTATTTTCATTATCTATTTACCTCATTAAGTATGAATATTATATTTACAATTGATTTGCTTTTAAACATTTAACGAAATAAATAAAGGTTTTTGAAATCTAAATTATATAAGTAAATATGTCAATATAAAAGCTTCACTGTTAATCTATATATGTCTTAAATATTGACCTTATCTCCTTCATCTGTTCTTCTATGCTAAGAGGTATCTCAGATGCAAATATATCAAGTAGAATAAGTGCATTTATGGCCGCATCTTTACCTGCCATTGCCCTGATCCTCTCTGCCATTGCCCTGTTTACCTGATTAATATCCTGGTAAATCTTCTGAAGCCCCTTGAACGAGAAATCATATTCCCTGTTTTCCTGTTTTAAAAAGAACTGTCCCAGAAGATATGTCCCTGTGGTCCTGAAGATTGTCTCAGGCACAGTTGCCAGCGGGAGATGAAATCTCACCATGGGCCTTAATTTGTCCAGAACAGGACACCCACTGGATACCATCAGGATACCCAGGATGGAACTCAAACCCTTTTGCAGGGTGGTATCTTTGATATAGGTCCTCTCTTTTGTATCAACCCTAATCAGGGCCTCTTCATAGGAGAATTTATCCCTGAAGGTTATAATAAGATCTTCAATACTGAGTGCAACAGGGCAGTGATCATGAGTCAACTCATCAAGGGAGCAGATGGAGCATTTATAATTATCAAGTCTGGTCCATTCATCTCCTTTTGGTTGGCTACTGGGTATATATGTCAATGAATCAGGATCAAGCCGTATTTCAAATAGGACATCATTTCCATCCCTGAATTTGAAATGATAATTAAAATATAGATAATTTGAATTCATAAATAGAACAACCTCAAATATTTTAATCTACAATAGTATATGCCAGATATCAATCAATTAAACAAGATTTAATTTCCCCCTTCACATTGACACTCATAATTATATAAGTGATAATTTTAAACATATGAAAGGATATATCAAAAATCGTTCCATCATAAAATCTCTTTTCCTTCTCTGCCTGATATTCATTTCCATTTCTTTTCAGGGATGCAGGGCCTTATACATCTATCATCTGACATCGGGGCAGTTAAGAATAATTACAGGTTCAATACCCATCCAGAAGGCACTGAAGGAAAACTATTTAACCTCATATCAGAAATACAAACTCCAGCTTGTTGATGAAATAAAGCAATTTGGCATAAACGCTCTGGGATTAAAGGCAACGGATAGTTATAGCACTGTCTGGACAGGCACAGAAAGGGAACCCATCTATATCGTCGCAGCATGCCCCCCTGATAGTTTAGCACCAAAAACATGGTGGTTTCCCATTGCAGGGAGGGTTCCTTATCTTGGCTTTTTTGACCTGAACAGGGCCAGAGAAGAGGAAAAAAGGCTTAAAAGTGAGGGATATGATGTGTTTCTTGGTGCAGGCACTGCATACAGCACCCTTGGGTGGTTTAAAGACCCGGTTACCCTGAACATGCTTAATTCTTCCATTGTTGAGCTTTCAGATACCATACTGCATGAAATGACACATAATACCATATACATTAAAGGCAACAGC
>JALVMZ010000598.1 GCA_027032655.1 Desulfobacteraceae bacterium | reverse complement strand
GGTATCACCATGGCACAGGATTACGGAAAGGAGATTGCAAAAAAACTAAAATAATCATTTTATTGCATCAATGATTATTTCAGATAGCTCTTTTACGGGAATATCCACTTCTTTGGCTGAATCTTCCAGAGTCATAACACAAAAGGGGCGTGCAGTGGTAATCACCTCTGCCCCTTTTGTCTTTGATTTCTCTGCTTCACAGAATACCTCTTCCTAAATGCACCTACATGAAAATCAGGATAGCTGTCATACACAATAGTTGATATGAAACAGCCGCCAGTATCTTCCACAGAGAATGTGGCAGTGCATGTCTTATTTGAATCCATAGTTATCTGGCAGGAACTGTTTGCTCCGCATTCTGAGCAATCACCACCCCAGCCAGTAAAAACAGAGCCTGGATCAGGGATGGCTTTAAGGGTTACTACTGTCCCCTCCTCATATATCTCTTTGCAGTCATCTCCACAGTCTATTCCAGATGGATAGCTAATTACTCTCCCGGAGCCTGTTCCCAACCTCAAAACTGTTAGCATAATCTGACTTAATTTCAAGACCACTATGTCATCACTGCCGGTATAAGGATTTAATGGGCTTCCCCAGGTGTTCTTACTGTATCCTGTTACATATATGTTACCGTTTTCATCCAATGCTATGTCATTGCCCAAATCATCATCTCCAGAGCCATAGAAGGTATTCCACGTTAAGTTACCTGAGCTGTCCAATTTCATAATCATTATGTCATAACTACCGGTATAAGGATTTAATGGGCTCCCCCAGGTGTCCTTACTGTATCCTGTTACATATATGTTACCGCTTTCATCCAATGCTATGCCATTGCCTGCATCAGAATTTCCAGAGCCATAGAAGGTATGCCACAATAAGTTACCTGAGCTATCCAATTTCATAATCACTATGTCCACATCGCCGGTATAAGGATTTAATGGGCTTCCCCAGGTGTCCTTACTGTATCCTGTTACATATATGTTACCGCTTTCATCCACTGCTATGCCACTGCCTCCATCAGAATTGCCAGAGCCATAGAAGGTATGCCACTCCAGATTTCCAAAGCTGTCCAATTTCATAATCACTACGTCACTAGTACCGGCACCTGTATAAGAATTTAATGGGCTCCCCCAGGTCCCATTACTGTATCCTGTTACATATATGTTACCGCTTTCATCCACTGCTATGCCATTGCCTCCATCAAAACTTCCAGAGCCATAGAAGGTATGCCACTTTAAATTACCTGAGCTGTCTAATTTTATAATCTCTATATCCCACATACCACTATAAGGATTTAATGGGCTCCCCCAGGTCCCACCACTCTCACCTGTTACATATATGTTACCGCTTTCATCCACTGCTATTCCAAAGCCTCCATCAAAACCTCCAGAGCCATAGAAGGTGTGCCACTTTAAATTACCTGAGCTGTCCAGTTTCATAATCACTATATCACCACCGCCACTATAAGGATTTAATGGGCTCCCCCAGGTCCCACCACTGACTCCTGTTACATATATGTTACCGTTTTTATCCACTGCTATGCCATTGCCTCCATCAGAATTTCCAGAGCCATAGAAGGTGTGCCACTTTAAGTTACCTGAGCCGTCCAGTTTCATAATCACTATGTCACCAAAACCGCCAGAATAAGGATTTAATGGGCTCCCCCAGGTCCCACCACTGACTCCTGTTACATATATGTTACCGTTTTTATCCACTGCTATTCCAAAGCCTCCATCAGAACCTCCAGAGCCATAGAAGGTGTGCCACTCATATGTGGGGTCTATAATGAGAGGATACTCTTTCCTGTATCCAGTTACCTCAAACCCAATTGTCCTCTTTCCCACCTTTTTGAACCATACATCCACCTTTACCCTGTCCCCTCCTATCTCCTGCCAGGCTATGGGTGCACTCAAAATGAAATATCCCCTCTGTGATGAATCCCTGAATCTCAATGTGCCCCCCTTCTGTATCTCTGCCTCTTTGTTGTATCTGAGCCTTATCCTGCCAGGATCTCCATATGGCTCTATTATATATACACTCCGTGCAATGCCCCCTCCCCTTGCCTCATATATCACATCTATACCATCCCATAGATTATCATATCTCACTTCCTTAAATGAAAGTGCTCCTCTTACCCGAATACTGTTGCTTGCCCTATTTGCCTCCTCTACCGTAACCGGATTAACCCTGTTTGCTCCAACAAACTCCTCTATCAAGGCATATCCCATACCCACCATATAAATACGATCATCTCTGAATCCCAGGATATGCCCCTTAGACCTAAATTGAACAATGCCATCATATGATTTAACTCGTGTTATTGATGCAATTGATTTTGAGAAAGACAATGGAGAGGGAGAGATTAGTGAAAAGATAAGAAAATACACCATAAACCTTTTCATAGCTTGCCATCCATCCCGGATCCTCCGGGTTCAAGATGAGAGCTTTGCAAAACTCAATCAAATAATATCTTTTTTCAATGTATATCTGCAATTACTTTAGCTGTCATGCTGATGGGCAAAGCCTCGAAGGATGACAGATGGAATATGGATCATCTCTGCAAAGCTCTCAAAATAAATTGTGCATAAATCAAACAGTATTAACTTTTAAAAACCAAAAGATATGAATGGAGCGGTTAAAAGGTCAGTCGGTAAATAGGGAATGGATTACCACTTGGCTTTCAACCACTTTATTCAATTTAATACATTTGCCATATTCAAATCTGTTTTTCAAGCCTTTTTTGCCTTTCTCATTCTTTATTGCAATCTTTATTAATTCTTAAAAGTATTCCCCTTAAAATCAATAAGGAGATTACAGAAAAAAACTACTTTTTTAAACCACTTCCATTATAAGTTCTGAAAGCTCTTTGACCGGTATATCCACCTCCTTTGCAGAATCTTCCAGAGTCATAACACAAAAGGGGCATGCAGTGGTAATGATCTGCGCCCCTTTTGTTTTGGCCTCAGCGGCCTTTTTCTCACTATTCCGGGTATAGGTCTTAT
>JALVMZ010000597.1 GCA_027032655.1 Desulfobacteraceae bacterium | reverse complement strand
ATTTTAGAATGGAGGTCTTATGGATAATTTTGAACCACAGATTCTTGCCTTTTGCTGTCAGTATTGAGCCTACTCAGCCGCGGACCTGGCAGGTTCCATGAGGCTCTCATATCCAAGCAATATCAAGGTAATACAGGTCCCGTGCTCTGGAAGGGTAGATATTATCCATCTTTTAAAAGCCATTGAAGACGGGGCTGATGGTGTATATGTGGCCGGGTGCCTTGAGGGTGAATGCCACTTCTTATCAGGCAATATAAAGGCAAAGAAAAGGGTCAAATATGTCAAGAAAGTCCTTGAAGAGCTGGGAATTGAGCCGGAAAGGGTAGAGATGTTTAATCTATCATCAGGTGAAGGCACCCGTTTTGCTGAGATAGCAATAGAGATGGTAGAAAGAATTAAAAAGATTGGTCCTAATCCACTAAATATCAAAAAGGCAGCATAGGGGTTTAAAATGATAGTTGCTGATAGAAAACCAATAAAAGAGATCCTTGATATGATCAAGGACAAGGATAAGGTGCTTATTGTGGGGTGCAAGGGATGTGTGACGGTATGTAATGTAGGGGGACAAAAGGAGGTTGGAATACTTGCATCCATATTAAGGATTGCAAGAAAAAAGGAAGGAAGACCCATATCCATAGATGAAGTGACCATTGAGAGGCAATGCGACCCTGAATATGTAATGAGGCTAAAGGAGAGGATCTATGATTATGATGGGGTTATATCTATGGCATGTGGAGTTGGTCCCCAGTTTTTATCCGAGGCATATCCAGATCAGAGATTCTACCCCGCTGTGAATACCACATTTTTTGGTGGTGCCATAGAACACGGAATATGGGCGGAAAGGTGTGCAGGATGCGGGACATGCATAATCCATCTTTATGAAGGTATGTGCCCCATTGCCAGGTGTTCAAAGAGTTTACTCCATGGACCGTGTGGCGGTTCAGCAGGAGGAAAATGTGAGATATCAAAGGATGTGGATTGCATCTGGGATATGATAGTAAGAAAGAAGATGGAGAAGGGAAGACTCTCAGATCTATTAACACTCAAGCCCCCAAAGAACTGGCAGACAGCAAGGGATGGGGGCCCCCGTAAAAGCATAAGGGAGGAACTGGCCCAATGAGTGAGCTAAAATCAGGTAGCAATCTTGAGAAGATTCTAAGAGCAGGACATTTTGCTCTTACTGGAGAGTGTGGACCACCAAAGGGGGCAAATGTTGAGGCCCTGAAAAAAAAGTTGTCATATCTCAAAGGCATGGTGGACGCGGTTAATATCACTGACAATCAGACTGCAGTTGTAAGGATGTCAAGCTGGGCAGCTTCCACAATATTGATTCAGGAAGGGCTTGAACCCAATTTTCAGATGGTATGCAGAGACCGGAACAGGCTGGCAATAATGAGTGATATACTGGGGGTTTATGCCATGGGGGTAAGAAATATGCTGTGTCTTTCGGGGGATCACCAGAGATTTGGCAACCACCCGGAGGCCAAGAATGTCTATGATATCGACTCTATTCAGCTTGTGGCACTGGTAAAAAAGATGAGAGATGAAGGAAAATTCTTGAATGGTGAAGAGATTGATGTTCCTCCCAGACTATTCATTGGAGCTGCTTGCAATCCATTTGCAGACCCCTTTGAATTCAGAGTTCATCGGCTTGCCCTTAAGATAGAGGCAGGAGCAGATTTTATCCAAACACAGTGTATTTATAATATGGATAAATTCAGGGAGTTTATGAAAAGAGTGGTTGATATGGGTCTTCATGAACGATGTTACATGCTTGCTGGAATAACTCCAATGAAGAGTGTTGGTATGGCCCAGTATATGTCCAAGATGGTTCCCGGGATGGATGTCCCTGAGAGTCTGATTAAGAGACTCAAGGGTGCAGGTAAAGGAAAGGTGGCTGAAGAGGGTATCAAATTTGCTCTTGAGCAGATAGAAGAATTCAAAGAGATGGAAGGAATCGCAGGGATCCATCTAATGGCCATTGAATGGGAACACAGGGTTCCTGAGATTGTGGAAAGGGCAGGATTACTCCCAAGACCCACAGTAGAATGAAAGTCTTATGATATTTACCACAAGAGAAGGTAAAATCATTGATACTGACAAAGACCTCACACCCCCTGAGCGACATGTAATTCAAAAGCTATTCCTGTGGGAAACACTGGCAACGAGTATTGAGCAATTCAGGGAAAAGACCCAACATGCATTGAAGATGGGATGGAATAACTCAGGTCCCATAAAGGAGACATCTACATTAAAGTTAATAATCAATGAGCTTGAAAAAAGGGTCATGGAGAGATTAAAAAAATAATTGAGTAATTGGAGATTAATTTATATCCTAATTCTATGAGCATTTCAAAAAATGCCGAAACATCTTCCATAGGATTCAATATCGCAATTGTTGGGGGTGGATCTGCCTGTTACGACCTCATAAATCTGATTGAAACAGAGGCATCAGATAGGAGTCATTTAAACATTCTTGGTGTCTCTGATCCTAACTCCAATGCACCTGGAATATTATTAGCAAAAAAGATAAACATATTCACTACCAATGACTTCAAAGACTTATATTCCCTGAGTGGACTGGATATAATAATTGAACTTACAGGCTCTGAAAAGGTAAGGGATGAGATATTAAGGACCAAACCAAATCATATCTCCCTTATAGACCATAGAGGAGCAAAATTTGTATGGGATTTTATTCAGCTGGAGATTGAAAAATCGAGGCTCCTGGATGAGAGGCAAAAATATGATGAAAAGGAAAAGAAGCACACCCAGTTGATCCTTGACTCGCTGCCCTATCGTATTATGGTCCTCAACATGGACATGACAGTTGATACGGTGAATAGGACATTTTTAAAAGACTTCGGACTTACAAAAGATCAAATCAGGGGTAAAAAGTGTTATGAGATAAGATACAATCTCAGAGAACCATGCAATAAGAAGGGAGAATTATGTTTTTTAAAAGACGCACTTGAGGATATAAAGAAAAAGAAACTCATTACCACCATAAAAGAACA
>JALVMZ010000596.1 GCA_027032655.1 Desulfobacteraceae bacterium | reverse complement strand
CATTGATAACTCTGCTTCTGGTTCCATGTCTATTTATGGTGTGGGAGGATATTAAAAGAATCTTCATCAGGAGGTAATATGGGATGTTAAAGCTGGGTGTATGTCAGATGAGGCCTGAATTTGGCATAAAAGAAGAGAATGTAACAAAAGCAATTGAACTAATATCTTCGGTTGATGCAGAATTGGTGGTGCTTCCAGAACTCTTCAACACAGGATATCAGTTCATTTCCATGGATGAAGTGAAGGAATTATCAGAGCCGATTCCCGGGGGATACACATGCAAGATGATGATGGAACTCTCTAAGAAAAGGAATCTTTACATTGTATTCGGGATGGCAGAAGAGTGTGAAGATAGATATTTTAATTCTGCTGTGATAATCGGTCCAGATGGTTATATTGGAGTTTATCGTAAAAGCCATCTTTTTCTGGATGAAAAGGACTTTTTTACCCCTGGGGACACGGGATTTAAGGTCTTTGAACTTCCCGTGGGCAGGATTGGTATTATGATATGCTTTGATTGGTGGTTTACTGAATCGGCAAGGGTCCTTTCCCTGATGGGAGCAGACATAATATGTCATCCAGCAAATCTGGTGCTAACGCAGTGCCAGATGGCCATGATAACCCGTTCCCTTGAGAACGCAGTATATACGGTTACTGCAAACAGAACGGGAAGAGAGCAAAGAGGGGATAAAAGGGCACTTACATACACAGGAAAGAGCCAGGTGGTGGACCCAGAAGGCAATCTCCTGATTCGTATGGGAGAGGATGAAGAATCTGTATCTGTTGTTGAAATTGATGTTTCAAAGGCAAGAGACAAGATGATTACCCATAAAAACCATAGATTCCAGGACCGAAGGCCAGACCTTTACAGCATCATCACAGAGGCTTAGTTTATATTGAAAAAATTGTTTTATTGCATTTTAGGGATATTTTTGCATAATTAATTCAGAGGCCTAAAGTTTAAAGATATCTGGAGAGAATTATGAAGATAGGAAAGATAGGAAGAAACGATCCATGCCCATGCGGAAGTGGTTTGAAATATAAAAAGTGCTGTATGAAAAGAGAAAAGGCAGACCTAACTGAGACCTATTTTAAGAGATATGGAATTAGGCTTAAGGGAAAGCAGGATGTGGAAAAGATTAAAGAGGCAGGGAAACTTGCAATTGCCACGCTTCTTAAGGTAAGGGATATATTGACAGTGGGCATGAAGACAGAGGAGATAGACAGGGTTGTCCATGAATATATAGTATCACATGGTGGAGTGCCTGCCCCATTGAATTACAGGGGATTTCCCAAGAGTGTGTGTGTTTCTGTTAATGAAGAGATATGTCACGGAATACCAGGTGAGAGAATCATAATGGATGGGGATATTGTAAATGTGGATGTAACCCCCATATTAAATGGTTATTATGCAGATGCCAGTATGACATTTTTTGTGGGCAACCCCGCATTAGATGCCATAAAGGTGGTAAATGTGGCAAGAGAGAGCCTGAAAAGGGGAATGAAGGCTGTAAAGCCTGGTGCAAGGATTGGAGATATTGGCTGGAGTATTCAGGAATACGCTGAATCTCAGGGATGCTCAGTGGTAAGGGAGTTTGTTGGACATGGCGTTGGATTTGAATTTCATGAACCCCCTCAGGTGCCACACTATGGAACTAAGGGAAAGGGAATTATGCTTATTCCTGGAATGGTATTCACTATAGAGCCGATGATTAATCTTGGGAAAAAAGAGCTGAGAGTCCTGGATGATAACTGGACTGCTGTTACAAAGGACGGTTCCCTTTCGGCCCAGTTTGAACAGACTGTGCTTGTAACAAAGGATGGATTTGAAAGCCTCACCCCCTATGATATTGATGATACCAGCCTATTTTATCCACCCTCAAGTAAATGATTCAGGAACTAAAGAATAAGGCCAAAGAGCTGGGATTCCTTTCCATCGGATTTTCAAAACCAGATAAACCTGCATTTATGAATAAGTTTCTGAATTTTATAAAAGAAAAGAGATATGGTGAGATGAAATGGCTGAAAAGGAATGTTCATATAAGAGAAAATCCATCTCTCCTTCTTAAAGATTGCAGGACCATAATCTCCCTTGCATATCCATATCCATCTTTAAAGTGGAAAACAGAGGATGGATTCACTGTTTCCAGATACTCACATCCACTTGAAGAAGATTACCATATCAGGATAAAAAGGCTAATGGGAGAGATATCCGGTATTATAAAGTCATTGTTTAAAGGGGCAAGGACAAGATTGTGTGTGGATTCAGCACCCATTCTGGAAAGGTCATTTGCATACAGATCAGGCATGGGGTTTTTTGGAAAAAACAATATGCTTATTATCCCGGGATATGGCTCTTATTTTTATCTGGGTGAGATACTGACAACTGCACAGATAGAATTTGAACCGGAGAGGCAAATGGAATCCGGGTGCGGCTCATGCACGAAGTGTATTGAAAACTGTCCAACCGGGGCCCTTATAGGACCGTATCTTATGGATGCCGGTAAGTGCCTTTCGTATCTCAGTATTGAATGGAAGGGCCAGATTGACCATAACACTGCTAAATTAATGGGAAACTGTTTTATTGGATGTGATAGATGCCAGGAGGTCTGCCCCTTTAATCCTGATTCAGATCAGGGGGAGTTAGTTCTTCCTCATTCAGATGATATTCTTTCAATGGATGAAAAAAGATTCAATGAATTGTTTGGAAGATCCGCCTTATCAAGGCCTGGCCTTTCCAAAATAAAGCAGAACCTCATCGCTATAAAAAATGCATCCCCAAAATGAGATTAGAACTGAGATTAAAATTTTTGGTTCTTTTCCAGATTAATTGATAGGAAATATACTAACTTACGGAAATTATGATCATTATGATTGAACATAATTATAATGGAATATATGGAAAAAATCAGGCGGATGGTATCGTCCTTTCGCTTCCGTTCGCTCCGCCGTCCATGGCTCCGCTCACTGCTAATCAGGCACCAAATTATCGTATTGATGAAGTGAGCAACTTTAATG
>JALVMZ010000595.1 GCA_027032655.1 Desulfobacteraceae bacterium | reverse complement strand
ATATTAATTAGGATTATAATTTCCTTTCCCAAAAATCCTCTCAATTCTATACTGAATAGAATCTCTTAATTTATTTAAACTATCTTTCTCCCACAGAATAAAGTTATATTGTCTGACATCAAAATGTAATTTCTTAAGATCATCCTTACGGCAAATGAATATAACCTCTAAATTTAATCCCAAAGCAAATCCTGCCTCAAAATATACCCCTCCTCTATGTCCTGTGAAATCAGCTATTATAAACTTGCTTTTTCTAATTTCAGCAAGAATTTGATCATCTATTTTATCGTTAAACGGTTTCTGATCAATTCTAACGGGTTTATATCCTGCATTAATAATCCCTTTTTTAATGTAATTCTCATAGATTTCATTCATTTCATCATCAAACCACATTGCCACAAAGCATTGTTGACTTTCCGGGTTTTTCTTTTTGATAGTC
Organism: Desulfobacteraceae bacterium; assembly: GCA_027032655.1. GTDB lineage: Bacteria > Desulfobacterota > DSM-4660 > Desulfatiglandales > JALVMZ01 > JALVMZ01. Next base: position 8,664 of record JALVMZ010000595.1, on the reverse strand, counting down.
TCTAAGTAAAGCCATCCCATAGGTGAAATTTTATATCTATGAGTTCCAGATTTTGAATCTCTATGGATGCGATTGGATGATTCTAAAAAAGATAATATTTCATTTAATTCTTTATCATCCAAACACCAACTTATCCGAACCCATAACCAATCATCGTCTTTTTCTAAATATTGACCTGCATATTCAGTCATTTTTTCCAATCCAATAAGTAGCTTATCTGATTTTTCATGAAATGAGGGAGACTGTATCTTTTTAAGCATATATAGATTATCTTTATTTATAATAAAATCCTTATTCTCATAGATATAGCCAGAAATATTGGCTACCTCTCTTGAAGTAAAAGTCATCTCCTTTATATCCATAATTATATCCCTATGAATATAATAATCTCCACATCTAGGACAATGGACCTCACTTAAATTCTCATATATAAAATACTCCATTTCATTTTTTTTACAAATTGGACATTTATCATGATTGCTCATAGCAATTAACCTTCCTGGCCTTTTCCCAAACATTATTGACCAATCTATTACTCACCAAAATCATCTCCTTTAATTAATTCTTTGATATAACATACAATAAAAAGTATAAAATGTCAACTAAAAACACAATATATTGTGGTTTAAAAATATATTCTATCGGAGTATTGTATTACCTAAAAAAGCAATACTACTATAAAACCAGAGTAGTTAAAGCTTGATTCGGTATCTATTTTGAAAAAGTGTCAATTAGAGTGGCTGTATATTGTAAAGTTTCATTTGATCGGAATAAACAGCCACGATTTGAGCAAAACAGATGGAAAATTAAAAGATTGTGTGATTATGAGTCAAAAAGAATAACAAATCTTGTTTAATAAAGATAAGATACACAGGATTGGGCACCTGATTGATGAATATATTGAGAGGATAAAGTTAAGGTAATATGGATTTTTGAGTATTCAAAAAAATAAGTAATTGAAATTATAAAAAAATGGTGCCGAAGGCGGGACTTGAACCCGCACGGGGTTTCCCCCACTACCCCCTCAAGATAGCGTGTCTACCAGATTCCACCACTTCGGCACACAATTATTTACTAAATTATATACTATTTTTTGGGAGGCATAGGTGACTTTCCAGGCTGTGCCTTGCCAGTTACGGGCACATTGGACATGCCCTTCATTACAGAGCTCTTCACCCCCCTTCCCATCATCAGAGTAAGGCCAATAGAGGTAATCATGAATACTGCAGCGACTATTACGGTTATCTTGTGAATGATCGAGGTTGCACCTGTAGTCCCAAATACTGCCTGACTTGATCCTCCAAAAGCTGCCCCCAGGTCTGCACCCTTCCCTCTTTGAACCAGCACGATAAAAATAAGTGCAATACATGCCAGTAGATGTATTAATAAGGTCACTGTTGCCATTGTTAATTCCTTTCAAAATAGGATTATATAAAAAACCAGACTCATTTCAACAATAAAATTATCCCTCTTTTTTATCATAATTTATAATGGGAATGAACTGCTCAGCATTCAGACTCGCCCCCCCCACTAAGACACCATCTATGTCCGGCTGGGCCATAAGCTCTGAAATATTTGCGGGTTTTACACTTCCACCATATAAGATTCTGATCTTACCAGATAATTCTCTACCGAATGTATCCCCAATCCATTGTCTAATGAAGCAGTGAACCTCCTGGGCCTGGTCGGGAGTTGCTGTCTGTCCTGTTCCTATGGCCCATACGGGCTCATATGCTATTATTAAATCATATGGAGTTGTGCGCTGTTCAATAAAAGATTTAAGAGAACCCTCAAGCTGTGATTTTATAACCTCAAAAGTTTCCCCATTCTCCCTCTGGGAAAGGTCTTCCCCGATACACAAAATGGGTTTTATACCTGACTGGTGGGCCATCTTTACTTTGAGATCAATAAAATCATCAGTCTCTCCAAAGAGGTGTCTCCGCTCAGAATGGCCCAGTATCACATGGGTGCAGCCTGCCTCAATTAACATGGATGCGGATATCTCTCCTGTATAAGCCCCCTTTTCATCCCAGTGCATATTCTGGGCGCTCAGGTATATCGCTGAGTCAGCTATAAATTCCCTAACTGAGATAAGATACACAAAGGGAGGTGCAACCAGGACCTCTCTATCCCTTGTGTGCATTACTGTTTTTTTGATCTCATCTATCAGTTCCTTGGCACTGGCAAGATTCAGATGCATTTTCCAGTTACCAGCAATTATTGGTATCCTCTTTTCCATAAAAAATCTCCATATGTTAATTACTTTTCTTGCATCATATATAAGGCAAGATCCACCATCCTATTTGAATAACCATATTCATTGTCATACCATGCAAGGACCTTTGCCATATCCCCTATTACCATGGTGGACAATGCATCCACAATGGATGACACTGTTGTTCCATTGTAATCCACTGATACAAGAGGCTCTTCTGAATAGGCCAGTATTCCTTTAAGATAGGTCTCTGATGCCTCTTTCAGTGAAGAGTTGACTTCATCAACAGATACTTCCCTTTCAAGTTGAACCACCAGATCAACAATCGAGACATTGGGTGTTGGCACTCTTATGGCCATACCATTTAATTTGCCCTCCAGTTGAGGAAGAACCAGTGCCACGGCCTTTGCAGCACCTGTTGTAGTGGGTATCATTGATAGAGCTGCCGAGCGTGCCCTTCTTAAATCCTTGTGAGGAAAATCCAGGAGTCTCTGATCACCAGTGTAAGCATGAGTTGTTGTCATAAAACCTTTTTTTATTCCAAATCTATCCAGAAGCACTTTGCAAACTGGTGCCAGGCAATTTGTTGTGCATGACGCATTGGATACCACATGGTGTTTTTCAGGATTGTATTCACTATGATTTACTCCCATTACTATTGTGATATCAGGATTCTTGGCAGGGGCAGATATTATCACCTTTTTTACCCCTGATTCAAGATGTCCCGCTGCCAGATCCCTCTCTCTGAACCTTCCGGTGCACTCAAATACAAGATCCACTCCGCTCCAGGGTATCTTAGATGGCTCCTTTTCGCTATATATATTTATCTCCTTTCCATCTACTATTATCGCATTATCAGTGCTCTTTATATCAGCGTCAAGGATACCATGGGTGGAATCATATTTTAATAAATGAGCCAATGTTCCAGGGTCAGTAAGGTCATTGATGGCAACAAATTCTATATCAGGCATCTTAAAGCCTGCCCTGAAAACCATTCGTCCGATACGGCCAAAACCATTTATTCCCACTTTAATTGCCATAGCTCCATCCTCCTTTTAATTTAATAGCCAAAAAATCTCACATTTTAAATCAATCATTATAAAAGTATTTATCTTACTGTTCCCCCAATCTCGATTCCATTAATAATGCATCCCTTTCGCTCTCTTTATAATATAAGGGTCTTCTACCCATTACCTTAAATCCAAAATCTCTATAAAGTGTTATTGCATTTATGTTATCTTCCTGAACCTCAAGCATAATACACTTTATACCTGAATCTTTTGCCTCAGCAATCATCCTGGATAATAATCTCTTACCCAATCCCATCCTTCTCATGTATGGATGGATTGCAAGATTCATAAGATGAATCTCATCTTTTACTTTCCAGAAACATATATAACCCGCAAGCTCTGAATTGACCAATATACCCATCATTCTGGAAACAGGATTGTGCACCTCCTCTATAAACATATTATCAGTCCATGAGTCATCAAAACATAACCCCTCTATCTCTAATATATCTTGAAGATAATTTTCTAAGTTGCTGGAATTAATCAGGACTATTTCACTACTGTTTGAGGAGGCTTCCCGCGACTGAGATACTACTTTTGGCATCCTTTTCCGCTCTTTTTGCAAGTTCCTTAAGAGATAACTTATCCCTATTTTCTGCGATACTGATCAGCATTGGTAGATTTATTCCTGTCAATACCTCCACCTCCCCATCTTTTAAAAAGGGGAGGCTTATATTGGACGGAGTTCCTCCGAACATATCTGTAAGAATTATAACCCCCTGCCCCTTATTGAGATTTCTTAACTTCTTTTCTATTAAATCCGCTATGGAATCAGTATTTGTGCCTTCATTAATCTGAATCACATCAGCCAAGTCAAGTTTTCCCATAATGAATTCTAAAGCATTCAATAACTCTTTTCCCAAAGAACAGTGTGCAACAATTAAAATACCTATCATTTTTCCATTTGCCTTATTGTTTTATATATCTACAATTCGGTATCATGTTGAATAATTGCGTTATACATTGATTCCTTTGTTGTTGACTCCATAAGGGTTCTTCTTATTGCCTCATCCCTTGCTATACGAGCAATCCGGGCAAGTGCCTTTAGATGGAGATTAGCCTCATTTTCAGGGGCTACTAACATAAAAAATAGATATACAGGCCTGCCATCCATAGCGTCAAAATCCAGTCCCTTTTTACTCCTCCCTATTGATATAATCGGATATTTTATTCCATTGAATTTCCCATGTGGAATTGCAACTCCATCGCCAATACCTGTGGTTCCAAGCTTCTCTCTTTCAAGCAGCCCCTTAACCAGGGTCTCTTTATCCAGGCCAGGTTCATTCTGTGATAGCACCCCTGCCAGCTCCTCCAGAACGCTTCTTTTGTCCTTTGCCTTGAGATCAGGGATAATATTTTCAATTGAAAGCATCTGCGATAACTTCATGAACCAATTGACCTTCTTTGCCACTTTTATTGTATGGATGGATCAATAAGACCCAGATTCCCGTCTTTTTTCCTGTATATAACATTGACCTCCATGGATTTTGAATTCCTGAATACCATAAAATCCCGTGAAGAAAGGCTCAATTGCATTGCTGCCTCTTCTGGATCCATGGGTTTCACATCTATCCTTTCCACTTCAATAGTTGGAACTTCAAGGGCTTGTGTTTCTGAACCCTCAACTTCTTGCTCTGTCCTTTGTTCCTGCCTTTTTCTGGAATCCGCCCTCTTTGTTCTTATCCTTGACCTGTATTTCTTCACCTGTTTTTCAAGCGTATCAATCACCTGATCTATAGCAGAATACATGTCAGATGTCTCTTCAACAGCCTTTATTCTTGTGCCATCAAGATTTAAAGTGACATCAGCTATATGCCTGAATTTTTCCACAGATAAAACTACATGGGCCTCAACAGGAAAATCAAAATATTTCTTAATCCTTTGAAGTTTGTCTTCTGCATAGAGTCTCAGACTCTCAGCAGGCTCCATATGTCTGAAAGTCACCATTACATCCATAAAATTTACCTCCAAAAAGTCAATTTAATTATCAGAAAAAAGCTATATTGTCAAAAAGGATTCCTCCTTTTTCTTGATGGTAATATATTCATTGCTTCCCTGTATTTTGCAACAGTCCTCCTCGCAACATTAATATTATACCTCTTTAAAATTTCTACTATCTCCTGATCACTGTAAGGTTTTGCCTTATTCTCGCTCTTGATAATATTTCTGATATGCTCTTTCACACTCTCTGATGAGACCGCATTGCCATCAAGGCCGGTTACAGCGCTATTAAAGAAAAATTTGAGCTCAAATACCCCCTGTGGTGTATGCACATATTTATTTGTAGTAACCCTGCTTATTGTGGACTCATGCATCTGAAGGTCTTCAGCCACATCTCTCAATATCAACGGTTTAAGGTATTTTATTCCTTTTTCCAGAAACTCCCGCTGAAATTTCATAATGCTCTCAGTGACTCTGTAAATAGTTCTATGCCTCTGATGAATACTCTTTATAAGCCATATAGCACTCCGAAGCTTATCCTGTATATACTCTTTGGTGCTATCCGGCACACTGCCATCCCTTAACATATCTCTATAATACGAATTTATCCTCAATTTTGGCAGCCCATCCTCATTAAGGACTATTTCAAAATCATCTCCAACCTGAAATACATAAATATCAGGAATTATATATATTACCTCTGTTTCATTGTATTTCCTCCCCGGTTTGGGCTCCAAATTGGATATTATAGTTACCGCTTTCATCACCTCATCCAGGGTAATATTGAGTTCCTTTGAAATGATATCGTATCTTTTTGTTTGCAGCTTATCCAGGTATCCAGAAATTATCTTCTCCACAATTGTATCCTGAAGATTCTGGAACCTTATCTGGATAAGAAGACATTCCTTGGTATCTCTCGCCCCCACACCCACCGGGTCAAATTGTTGAATTATCCTCAGCATCTCTTCCACTTTATCAACAGAGTAGCCAGTATCTCTACTGATTTCATCTGTTGAGACCTTGAGATATCCATCTTCATCGATATTTCCAATTATGTATTCTCCAATCTTCATCTGATCCTGAGTTAAATTGTTCATCCTTAATTGCCACATTAAATGGGAATAGAGGTCTGTTTTTTTTGAAGTAAATGCTTCAAATGAGGGCAGATCCCTCTCTTCGGAGGGAAATTCATACCATTTTGTATTGTATTCAGTAAGATAGGCCTCCCAGTCAAACTCATCTTTGAATTCCTTTCCTGCCTTTTCAGGAAAGTCTTTGGAAAATAACGCAAGATCAGGTTCCTGAGAGGATGTTTCACTATAGTCATGCTCCTCCAGCACGGGATTTGTCTGTATCTCCTGATTTATCTCTTCCACAAGCTCAAGACGAGATAACTGAAGCAATCTGATGGCCTGCTGGAGTTGAGGAGTCATTATCAATTGCTGGCTTAGATTAAGGGATTGTTTTATCTGAAGAGCCATCTTTTCCCCTCAGCAACAGATATCTGAACCATTGATTTACAATTCAAATTCATCTCCAAGATATACATTCCTTACCACTGGATTGTTAACAATTTCATCAGGTGTCCCAGAACATATTATCTTCCCTTCATTTATTATAAAGGCCCTATCACAGATAATAAGTGTCTCTCTTACATTATGATCTGAAATGATAATACCTATATTCCTGGCTTTCAAGTCCCGTATAATCTTTTTAATATCATTCAGTGCGATAGGATCAATCCCTGCAAAAGGCTCATCAAGAAGCATAAATTTGGGTGAAGTGATAAGTGCCCTGGTAATTTCCAGTCTTCTTCTCTCCCCCCCTGAAAGGGAACCCGCTTTCTGTTTAGCTAAATGTGAAATGCCCAGCTCTGATAGGAGGGATTCTAATCTTTTCTGTCTTTTTTCAGGACTCATGGGAAGGGTCTCAAGTATTGCCATTAGATTCTCTTCTACAGTTAGTTTCTTAAATACCGATGGTTCCTGAGGGAGATAATTTATTCCCTTTCTCGCCCTCATATACATGGGATAACCGGTAATGTCTTCCCCATCCAGTATTACATTCCCGCTATCTGGATGGGCAAGTCCTGTTATCATATAAAAAGTGGTGGTCTTACCTGCACCATTTGGGCCAAGCAGTCCAACCACCTCACCTATATGGATATTCATACCGATACTGTCCACAACTCTCTTACCATTATAACTCTTTACAAGATTCTGTATCTGTAGCACACCTTCCATTACAATCCACTGTTTTTATCTTAACTTCAAATTTGTTCCCTGAGGAGAGGAAAAAACCGCCTTGACCTTACTTTCAGGTGAACCTTCTATAATACTTCTATTATTCTTCAAAAAAAATGTGATTTTGAATCCTTCTATAAAATCCTCTCCATGCTTAACCACAGGATTCCCTGTAAGCACTATCTTATTTTCCCTGCTGAAATATTCGGCACAATCAGCCCTTGCTTCCCCTCCAATTTTTCGTTTTATCCTGACACCTCCCCTGGCCACAATCCTTTCCACCACAACACCGTTAGAAGAAATCTTCCCTTTTACAGCCCTTTTTCTGTAATATAGTATCATCCTGTCACACTGTATGGTAAAATCCTCACTTCTGGCTTTAACATTTCCAGAGAAAAGAACCATGCCTTTGCTGTCATTTATCTCAACCATATCAGAATTTACTATAATAGACCCTTTTTTATCCGGCATACCCTTAAAGGAGCTCTCTCCTTTTACATATGAAGGTAAAACCATCATTAATATGATCGTAAAGATCAATGGACTTTTAATTTTAGTATATAGATACTTCACTGTAAGAATACCTCTTTTCCTATATATGTGGTAACCCCAGAACCTATCCGAAGATATCCCCTTCCATAATCACAATAGAGGCCTTTTCCCACTATTCTGAGGAGCGGACCTTCTATTATTACATTTTTATCTGTAAATAAGATACCATCTTTCTGATTATATAAGAGTTTATCTGTCATTAACTCATATCCCACATCAATCCAGATATGAATATCCTTTTCCATATCGATCCTACCCTCTTTCTTGATAAACCTCCCCTGTTTCCCTTTCAATCTCAGCTCATCACCATTACTGGACCTGAAATTCATCTTGAAATCCTTAAAAAGGACAATATCCCCCTTCCCTGAAAATCCAACCTCTTTAGCATCCATACTCCATTTTTCACCTTTATCTGGTAGGATTTGCGTGAAAAGTATATTGGTCAACTTAGTGTCATCTTCCTCTCCAGTATTGTTTTCAGAGATATTAACGGTAAATCTCTTATTACCATTCAGGGTGGCATATAAAAAGACAAGAATAAATGATATGCATATTGCGAAAATAGGCCAAAACTTCTTAAATCTGTTAAACATATGCAATATTTATACCATAATTATAGTTTTCTGTAAAGTTCAAATCCAGA
>JALVMZ010000594.1 GCA_027032655.1 Desulfobacteraceae bacterium | reverse complement strand
ATATTGCCTTTGCATTAATTCTCGCGGTTTCAAGAAGACTCATTGAAGCGGATAACATTGCAAGGAAAGGGGAATTTCGTTTCTGGGCGCCCATGCATTTCCTGGGAAAGGATGTAAGCGGTAAAACACTTGGCATTATTGGCCTTGGTAGAATAGGAACCGCCCTGGCAAAGCGTGCAAAGGGTTTTGACATGAAGGTCTTATATTATAAAAGACATAGACTCTCTTCAATGGAAGAAGAGACATTGAAGGTTCATTATATGGATTTATATGACCTGCTTCAGGAATCTGATTTTGTATCCATTCATGTTCCATTAACAGATAATACTCATCATTTAATTGGAGAAAATGAACTGAAACTCATGAAGAATAGTGCCTTTCTCATAAACACATCAAGGGGGCCTGTAGTGGATGAAAAGGCACTTTTAATTGCACTAAGAGAGAGGTGGATCGCTGGTGCAGGGCTTGATGTATATGAAAATGAGCCTGAGATTACCCCTGGTTTAAAGGAGTTAAGCAATGTGGTTTTGCTTCCCCATATTGGAAGTGCTACCATAGAGACCAGGACAAAGATGGCAGAACTTGCTGTTGATAATCTTCTTTCAGCCTTGAAGGGGGAAATACCACCTTTTTGTATTAATAGAGAAGCTTTACAGTGAAGATTAATCTAAATTGGAGGTAAAATAATTATGGCATTAATGACACCAGAGCAATTTGAGGAGAGTTTAAAAGAATTAAGACCAAGGGTATTTATGAATGGTAAGAGGGTGGAAAATATCCTTGAAAACAGGAATACCAGAACAGTGGTGGAGTCCAATAAGGCAAGCTATGCATGGGCACTGGATCCTAAGTATAAGGATATAATGTCCTGTTATTCGCCACTTATTGATGATGTGGTTAATCGTTACACTTATGTAAGTGCAAGCACAGAGGATCTTGTGAAAAAGGCAGAAGCTGGAACATTTACCGCTGAAAGGCTGGGAACATGTATTTACAGATGTGTTGGTTATGATGCATTTCATGCCCTTGCAAGCACCACCTGGGAGATGGATCGTGATCTGGGCACAGAATATTATCCAAGATTCATTGAATATTTAAAGATGGTGCAGAAAAAGGACCTATCTGTTGCCGGGGCCCTTACCGAACCAAGAGGCAGAAGAAATCAGAAGACTCTGGATTGGCCTGATCCCTATTTATCCCTTAAAGTGGTTGATAGGAATAAGGATGGTATTTTTGTAAGGGGTGCAAAGATAAATATCAGCGGAGCATATGCAAGTCATGAATTAGTTGTTCTGCCGCAGGCAGCACATTATGAAGGAGAGGAGGATTATGCAATAGCATTTGCCATACCAACAGATACCGAAGGTATCACATATGTATGTCAATATTCACCTTTTTCTGCAGAAAGAGATATGGCAGATGATATAGAGGAACTGGGAAACCCGGTCTTTGGTCAAAGAGAAACCTCTATGATAATTTTTGACAATGTCTTTGTTCCTTGGGAAAGGGTATTTCATTGCGGGGAATATAGATATTCCATCAAGTTTGTAACAAGATTTGCAAAGACCCATCGCATGACATGTGGTGGAACATGTAAAGTAGGTTTTATGAATCAGATAATTGGTGCGGCAAAGCTTATCCAGGAGTATAAAGGTCTTGAAAATGCTGAACACATTAACGATCAATTAATGGAAATGGTGGTATTGAGAGAAACAGGCAGGGCATGTGGACTTGCAGCCGCACAAAAGGGGGCAGAAGAACCTCCAGGGTCCGGGGTATTTCTACCTGACGAAGTGATGGGGAATGTATCCAAGCTCAATATATGTAATGCCTTCTGGAGGGTTATGGCGCTTGCTGGGGATATAGGGGGTGGACTTATAGTGACCATGCCTTCCCTGAAAGAGCTCAAGAACCCTGAAATAAAAGATTATGTTGAGGAGTTTTACAGTTTTGGCTCTGATGTCCCCACGGAGAATATATTAAAAGTCCATAAGTTACTGCAGAATTGGACTGCTGGTCAGCATGGAGTTGCCACATGGCATGGAGCTGGTCCGGTTATGGCCCAGAAGATTATGTTAAAGAGAGTTATTGATTACGAATATGAAAAGGAGCTTGTAAAAGAACTTTTAAAATTAAAGTGAATATAGAGATTATTTAATAAGGAAAGGGGGGAATATAGATGGATAAAGTAATGATTATTGGATGTGGAGCATATATGGACAGTGGCTATGGATGTCCTGGGGAATGGCGTTGCCTTAAAGCAGCATCACTTGGAGAGGGAAACTTTGCGTCTCCTTCTCAGGTTGTTGGTTTCTTAAAATGTGAATGTCCTGGCAGGCCTCTTATTGCAAATCTTGGTATGGCAATAAAGTTATCAGAAATAAAACCGGATTTGATATACTTAAGTTCATGCCTGGCAAATGCTAAACCCGGTTGTCCTTATAGCAGTCCTGAAGAGATGGCTGAACTCATTCAGAGTAAGACAGGAATAGAGGTAAAATTGGGAACCCACGATTATCATTAATCTGAATAATTTATAAAAAATCAGGTGGATAATCAGGACCATATCATCCACCTGATGATATAATAAATAACTAAAAAGACCGTATAAACAATTTATTTGTTAAAACAGCAATTGATATATTAAATAAATTAGTTTATATAAAGAATAATAAAAATGCTACGTGACTCAACGTTTCGTGACATTTGACGACCAGCATGTTGTTGACGTGCACAAAGCCGAGGTTTCTAGTAAAGACTTTGACATCAGCTTTGTCGATTGGTGTCGCCGCCCGGTTGAAAGCAGAACTTCTGAGGCCCAGCAAATTGATCGCCAGCGACCGAATTTGAATCGGAGAGAAGAGCAGTGGTAGCCGAACGGCGGGCTTCGCAGATCATTTTCTTTGACTCATGATGCTTCACTTATCGGTGTATTGTGAACGTTGTGTTGATCCTTTTAAAAGACCAAGGTTCCCTTCCTAATGCCCATCATTGCAGTTTGATTCAAAGAAGAAAAGGCAGCA
>JALVMZ010000593.1 GCA_027032655.1 Desulfobacteraceae bacterium | reverse complement strand
TCCCAGGGATAAGGAAGAGCATCTCTCTGATGGTATGGAACATATTTTTTCTGTTTTTCTGATTCAATGCTACTTCCTTAAATATATTCCCCAGGTTATATGCAAACATCAGGAGTTCAAACCAGACAGAGTTTCCAGCCCAGCTATGAGATACAACTTTGTCCATTCCAAAACTGTAGATACCCTCTTTGATGAAGTTCTCACAGCGTGCCCTCTGATTATAGAACTTCCATACATCAATGGCTTCTTTATTACCATTGGTCAATATCACCTGATAGTTGTAGCGGGTATTGTCTGTATCCAGGAGTTTAAGCTGTTTCTTTATGGTTTTATTTTTGGTGACCTTCTCTCTGATTACAACCATCCTAAGAGTAATATCCCTGGTAAATACATACCCGCATTCCCCTGTGGATATACCACCATATGTGGAATGCCATTTCCTTATGTGCTTTATTTTGGTCTGAACCCAGCCTTGCATTGGCATAACCATATAAAATTCAATGCCCTGCTTTATCAAAAAGTTAATCATCTCATGAGAGAAAAAACCACTGTCTGCCCTGAGCATTATCTTTCCAATATGAGACGGCAATCTGTTCAACACCCCTTTAAGAAACTTAACTGCATTGTAAGAGCTGTGATGTTTACCACTTCTGAGCATCCCTCCAATACAGTCCCTTGTCTGTCCAATAAAACAAAAAAGAGGATGGTAGCTCCTTCTACCATTTTTCTTAGGATTATATCCAATCCCTGCCCTCTGCTGTCTGCCATATACAGGCATTACATGGGAGTCCAGATCAAGGATTATACTCCTATACCCCCTATATCTCCTCCTAAACTTCATGAGAAAATCATAATTCAAAAAGCTAATCTCTCTTGCAATAGCTACCTTCATAGAGAACAAAAATCTGCTTATGGTGGATTGATCAGGAAAACTGCTAAACCCTACAATTCTCTGAAATACCTTATCCTTACAGAGCACTTTCATGTGATATGGCCTGCTGTAGCCCAGAAACATACCATAGAGTATGCTCAAAAACATGCCACTACTGGCATATGCCCTGTTCCTTCTCCAGCTAACTCTTACTCTACTATCAAAGAACTCCTTTATCCTGTATCTGTCAAAAAATCTCCTGATCAATCCACTTCCACCAAATATTGTGAGATTCTTCCCACTTGCTCTTTCATTCTTCTCTTGCCCTGGTTTTCTTTTTGTTTTATATTTTCTTTAGTTTTCATTTTTTTGGTGCCTCCTGTGTAGTAATATGGGTTTTTCTAATCCTTTGTTATTACTACATCGGGAGGCATTTTTCATTATCTTATTTCTCTTTAATCATGATCTGAGATAATGTGCTTAACTGAATTCAGTCATGTAACGATGAAATATCTCCTCCTCTTCATCAGGGTGAAGCATTCTTGTGGGGAAGACCCCTTTTATACAGGGATAGCTGGGAGATGTGCCATACAATCTACAGATAAAGGGGCGAACAGGATATATCGTGCATCCCTTCTCATTCACATATGGGCAGGTTAAGTCTTCTCTCTTCTTAATTCTAATACCATGTTTTCTTATGTAGGCCATGATTCTCTTTTTTTCCACGTTCTTCATGGAGGGAACACCAAATCTCCTGCAGCACTCTGTGCACCCCTCAATACATAGAAATTCAGGAATAAGGCTGTATATATCTTCAATTTTCATCTACCTAATTATCCTTCCACCATATAGTTCCAGATGGTGTATCTACAATCTTAATTCCCATAGAGTTCAGTTTATCTCTGATGCTGTCAGCCAGTTTCCAGTCCCTATTTTTTCTTGCCGATTCTCTCTGTTTTATTAATTCTTCAACATCAGGAATGTCAGCCTTTACCTCAAAATTCATGATATTTAGCACTGAGTCAATCTCTTTTAATGCCTTCTCAATCTTCTTTGCATCTGCCCTGGATATCTTTCCCTCTGAAATAAGGGTATTGATACGGTGAATGAATTCAAACAGCCCCGCAAGGCCAGGTGCAATGTTTATATCATCGTTCATTGATTCATTGAACCTGTGTCTCAGGTCATAAATAAGCTGATCCAGTTCAGGATTTTCGTTGCCTTCAGGGAGTGCCTTTAACTTTACAATAAAGTTATCAATACCCTTTATTGTATTCTTGGCTGTATCAATTTTCTGCCAGGAAAAGATAAGGGGTTTTCTGTAATGTCTGCTCAGGAGCCAGAATCTTATTGCGCGTCCTGAGTAACCCTTATCTAATAGTTGTTTCAGTGTTATATAGTTTTCAGAACCTGAAAGTTTTTTCCCATTAATCATCACCATTTCATTATGAATCCAGTATTTTGCAATGGGACGTCCCCTTAAGGCCATTGATATGGCAAGAGAATTTTCATTGTGCGGGAAGATCAGGTCGATTCCACTTATGTGAAGGTCATAGACTCCGTCCATGAACTTCATGGCCACAGCAGGGCATTCAAGGTGCCATGTTGGTCGAACATTTCCCCATTGAGTCTTGTAAAATACACCACTTTTTAATTCCTTAAGAGTGGATCTCTTAAAGAGGGTAAAATCCCTTGGGTTGGCCTTTTCATATTGTTCCAGGTCAACGGTTTTGCCTATCTTTATCTTATTAAGGTCTATTCGGGATAATTTTCCATAATCTGTGAACCTTGAAATATCAAAATAAAGGGACCTCAATTTCTCATAAGCATAACCTTTCTTTATGAGTTCTTCTCCTATCTTAATCATATAATCCACATGTTCACTTGGCCTCATATATCTGGTTGCCCTCTTTATGCCAAGCAAATCAATGTCTGAGAGGAATTCCCTGTAGAATTTGTCAGTAAAATCCGATAGAGAAACCCCTGCCTCATCTGCCCCTTTTATTGTCCTGTCATCAAGATCGGTTACATTCATGACATGTATTACTTTATAACCTTTGAGCTCCAGATACCTTCTAATTATATCTGCAAGCAGGATACCCCTTAACTGGCCAATGTGCATTGGGCGTGAAAGTATTGGACCACAAGAATAAATATATACT
>JALVMZ010000592.1 GCA_027032655.1 Desulfobacteraceae bacterium | reverse complement strand
CAATCATAATTATAATAATTTCCAATAGTTAATGTTATTTTCTATCAACTATTTTGGAGAAGAGCCTAAAATATTTTTCTTTGAAAATAAGAGATAATCAAAACAGGTATATTTATGAATAAAAAAGCCGGCCTTAATGGGCCGGCTTTAAAAAATTTATTTTTTAGATTACTGTTTTACTTGTGGTGGCACAGTTGTGTTACCCGTTGCATTGGGGAAATCCTCTGCCTTATATGCCTTTTTATTCTCCTTGAGGAGCTCCTTTGCTTCCTTCATGAACTTTACATATCTTTTCTTGCAATCATAGAATCCATGCCACCAGGCATAGTCAGGAGCCATCATAGCAGCCCCCATTCTTGCCCTTCTTCCTTCATGGTGCCAGAGTTCATAAAATTCAAATTCCAGATCTTCGTCAAAGAACCTGCTTTTATCCAGCAATCCCTTATCATACAGCTTTTTTAACATTGCTTTGGCTGGTTTAAAATAGACCTCATTATATTCTTTTACCACTCTGTCCAGTTTTGCATAATGGTCATCCACCCAAGCCTTTCCATGGCATTGGAGACATATCTGTTTCATCTTCTCCCTTTCCACCTTCCAGTTAGTTTTAGCAGGTAATGGCTTAAACTCCGATGGTCGGACGGTAAGGGGTGCCTGTGTTTCCCATGAGAGCCTCTCTGTTACATCATGGCTGGTGAGCACAGGACCGGCACCAGATATATGACAAACAGCACATGTAGGTGCCCTATAATCCACGCCGGGTGTCCATGTGCCGGGTGCGGCATTCCAGTTATAGTCATCTCCATGAGCAGTATAAATATCACCATGTTTGCTTTCCATATATATTTCAATCTGAGGATGATCAGGCCCTAAATGACATTGACCACATGCCTCTGGCTTTCTTGCTTCCATGATTGAAAACCGATGTCTGGTGTGACAACTGGTGCAACTTCCTTTACTTCCATCCAGATTGATTCTTCCCACTCCCACATTGGGCCATGTGTCAGATGTTAGCTTTCCATCCTTCATCTTTAAAATTGTGCCATGACAGGTATAGCATCCAGATACCCTTTCAAAATCACTATTCATGCCCTGTTTGAGCCAGGGGTCAAGTTTCCATATAATGGAAAGGGTATTGGCATGTTTACTTCTGGAGTATTGTTTTGCTTCATCGGGATGACATCTTGAGCAATCCTTCGGGGTTACCACCGCGGATACAGGAACTTTAAATTCCTTCTTCCCATATGTCAGGTCAGACCTTTGATATTGTTTATAGTGCTCCTTACTCACATCAGGGTCAAATTCCTCTGCCCTATGACAGTCAATACAGGTAATGTTGGCACTTGCATGCCTGCTGGATGCCCAATCAGCAAATATCCCGGGACTCTCCCTTTTATGACATTCAAGACAGGCGATTCCCTCTTTTGGAATACTTCTTTCGATCCTGAACTCCTTTTGTTTTGGCAGATTTTGTGTTGTCTGAGAGAGCACATTGATTGGAGTCATGAATAGGAGAAGAGTAATCCCAACCACCAGGATTAATAGATTTCTTTTTCCCATAAATTCCCCCCTTAATATTATATGGGTTGTTTTAATTGTTTGTATATATAGATTCCTGTCCTGTTATGAACAAGGTTCCTGTGACAATCCACACACCTTTTCTCATATCCAGGTCTTGGATATAAAACGGATCTATGCGCGAGCATGGCTCCCCTTTTATCTGGTATGTAAAGTAGATTTCTGTGGCATTTCATACACTGTTCATTTTTGAATGATTCATAGGCCTTTTTACGATTCTTTTCATGGTCATATGGCCTGTTTAGAATATGTATTATAATATCCTTTATTCCATGGGCTGTTTTGGTATAGAAAAAATTAAAAGTGTCATGGGGAGCTGGTAAATGGCAGTCCATACAATCTGCCACAAAGCCCTGGGCATTGTTTACATGAGTGGATGTCTTCCATGTGTTATATGCAAATTGTATCTCATGACATGATGCACAGAAAGTGGGAGTGGAGGTCCTCACCATCGTGTAATAAGTAATACTAAAGAGGGGAAAGGCAATAATTACCCCCGCTATAATAAAAAGGAATGGTTTAAAATATCTTTTGATTGGAGAATTCATAAGACAATATATTGATATTTTACTGTTTTTTTCCTACTAAGTCAATATGTTTTTTTAACATACTTAATAGGATATTTTTATTGACAAAATGAAAAGAGTCGGTATTCTAAAGACTTTATCAAAATCACATTATTTAAAGAGGATTATGGTTACATCTACCCGTAATATAAATATGCCCATTAATGAAATTGAGCCGTGGGGGCTTCTTACCAGCCTTGATCTATATGAATGTGATCCTGCCATCATAAGGTCTGCTGATGATATCAGGAGGTATGTTAAAGAACTCTGTGATTTAATCAAGATGAAACCCTTCGGTGAGTGCCATGTGGTGCATTTCGGGAAAGATAAAAGGGTTGAAGGTTATTCAATGATGCAACTGATTGAGACATCACTTATATCAGGTCATTTTGCAAATCTATCAAATTCGGCATATATTGATATCTTTAGTTGTAAACCATATGACCCACAGGTAGCAGCAGATTTTACAAAGCACTTTTTCAGAGCAAAATCAATGAACATTCATATAACAAAGAGATTGTAAATCTGATATCCAATCAATTTTTTATTCAAATAATTGAAAGCTTGACACAAAAGATAGTATATTATATACAAAATGTGGTTGTTTTATGTGATTTTTTATGATTCCTGCTTCATATACTGCTCAAATGGGATTCAGTTCGATGGTAATGGAGTATCCAGCCGCAGATATTCTTGTTCCCTTCCTGAGATTCCATCTGCCAAAGAAGAGCGCTCATGATGATAAGGTTACTTTAGTGTAATTGAGCGTTTGTTTTAACTCTGTTTAGTAAACTTTTCATTTTATGAAATAATTCTGGAACATAAAACATTTATACATGGTTCTAATTTAACCAAAAGGAGGTGATGGTATGATTTAGGAGTGTGGTTAT
>JALVMZ010000591.1 GCA_027032655.1 Desulfobacteraceae bacterium | reverse complement strand
TGGATGGCTTTATACAGGTGACCTTGCTGTGGTTGATTCTGAAGGATACATAAACATAGTCGACAGAAAAAAGGACATGATAATTACCGGTGGCGAGAATGTTTACTCAGTGGAGGTGGAAAATATTCTCTATGAACACCCCTCTGTGCTTGAAGCTGCAGTTATAGGCGTTCCTGATCCCAAGTGGGGGGAGGCGGTAAAGGCAGTGGTGGTGTTAAAGGAGGGTCATTCAGTAACAGAGGATGATTTAATAGCATTCTGTAAATCAAGGATTGCACACTATAAAGCCCCTAAATCCATTGACTTTGTGGACCAGCTACCCAAAACCGGCTCTGGCAAAATATACAAAAAAGCCCTGAGAGATAAATACTGGAAGGTTAATCACGGCCTTTAAGTTTATGGCGCATTATCTTTCCTGCAGCGGTCTTTGGAAGTCCGGGGACAAATTCCACATACTTGGGGATCTTGTATCTGGCAATTCTGCCATCTAAGAATTCTTTGATCTCATTTTCTTCCATTTTAGCCCCCTTTTTTAAAACAATATCCGCCTTCCCCACTTCCCCCCATCTGTCATCGGGCACCCCATAGACGGCCACATCCTGAACTTTGGGATTTTCAAGCAGGACCTTTTCTATTTCAGCAGGATAGACATTTTCACCCCCTGATATGAACATATTCTTTACCCTGTCAACTATGTATATGAATCCCTCATCATCCATATAACCGATATCCCCTGTATATAACCACCCATCCCTTATGGTCTTTGATGTTTCCTCGGGCATCCTCCAGTAGCCATTCATGAGAATAGGACCGGATACAATTATCTCTCCAGGCTCATTTACCTCCACATCCGTTCCCTCTCCATTTACTATTTTTACATTTGAAAAAAAGACCGGTTTTCCCACAGAGCCTGCCTTTCTCATGGCCTCATGGGTTGAAAGATATGTTATTGTTGATGTCTCTGTTTGCCCAAATATCTGTGACAGAGGGAGTCCTCTTCTGTGAAACTCCTTCAGTAACTTTATCTGGACCCTCTCCCCCCCTGTAAACAGGACTTCCAATGATGAAAGATCAAATCCATCAATCAGTTCTTCATTTATCATCATGTTATATACGGTTGAAGAGGTCTCAAGTATTCTCACTCTATATTTCTGAGTGGTATCAAGTATCCTTCTGGGTCTCACCTTTCTGTGGATTATGGCTGTTGCTCCCTTATAAAATATGGGCGTTGCCTGAACCAGGAGACCACCTGAATGAAACATGGGCCTTGTGATTATCATGGTATCTGAAGATTTTAGTCCGTAATATATGTCTGCATTGAGGGTATTAAAGAATGTCTTTCTCTGGGAAAGAAGAGCGCCCTTGGGGATGCCTGTGCTACCGGATGTATACATCAGGATATGGGGCTCTTCAGGGGATATATGCTCCCTGAGAGATGGATATCCTGATCCTTCATCAAGACATGTCTCATACAGGTCCGCCCATCCAATCCTGTTTCTGCCAATGGATACAGGTCTTCTTTTGAAATCTGATTTCATTCCTGCAAAGGAGTCTTTTAAATCTTCATGGAAAAAGAACAGTTCAATCTCACTGTCTTCAATAAGATGGTCAAGTTCTCTTGATGTGAGCCTGTAATTCAGGGGCACCAGGATCAGTCCTGTCCTTGATGTTGCAAAATAGACCTCCAAAAATTCAATGCAATTATAGGAAAGGATACCCACTCTATCACCAGGTTTTAGGCCTTTTCTGATAAAGAGGCCTGAGAGGGCATTTATCCTGTCTGAGAACTCTTTGTATGTAAATACTGCATCCTCATCTATAATGGCTATCTTATCAGGAGACCTCTCTGCCCATCGCTCTATCCATGTTCCAACAGAGATATGGGAGCCAGTTGTATGCGTCTTATTGGTCTTCATTTATAATCTGATTTTCTATATAAATTATCTGGTGGATTCCTGCTGTTTCATGTATATCTTGTATCGGGTATCAGTCAAGAGATAAAAATCAATTAAAAGGAGAGGAACATGCAGTTTAATCTTACCTTTGAAGAAAGGGAGATAATAAGGAACACAAAGAGATTTTCAAAGGAAAGAATTCTTCCCAAGGCATCTGAACTTTTAAAATCAGGCCTGCTTTCAGATGAGTTAAAACAGGAAATCATGGGCCTTGAACTTCTCAAAATACCCTTTCCAGAAGAGGACGGAGGTGCGGGGGGGACATTTACAGGATTTATTCTGGCACTTAAAGAGCTCTCCTATGCATCCTTTGTTCCTGCCTGGCCTGTTTTTGAAAACTTTATGCTGGCATATCCCCTCTATCTATATGGTTCTGAACAACTAAAATCCCTATATCTACCCGGTTTGATCTCTTTAGATAAACTTGGCGGTCTTGCATTTACAGAGCCTGATACTGGTTCTGACCCTGTCCAGATTAAGACAATTGCAGAGGAGATGGATGGAGGCTGGGTAATTAATGGAAACAAGAGATTTATAACCCACTCAGGAATCTGTGATCATCTAATATTATTTGCAAGAACAGCGGATACGCTGAGTGCATTTCTTATTAATTCAGAGGATGAGGGTTTCACGGTGGGGAAAAGAGAGTCATTCATACATACACCCCATCTTGATAACGGAGATATTATCTTAGAGGACTATTTCGCAGATAATCAGCATATGATTGGTAAAAGGGGGCAGGGCTTTGAAATACTCCTTGGTGCAGAGGCATATGGCAAGATAGCATTTTCATCAATGTATATAGGGCTTGGAGAAAGGGCTGTTGATCTATCCATTCAGTATTCAAACAATCGGTTTCACAGAGGTTCACCCATTGGAAAGAAGTTCCAGATGACCCAGTACAAGATATCAGAAATGGCAATAAGAATTGAAGCCCTTAATTCATATCTCCTTTATGTATGTTCAAGGGTTGACAATGGTCAAAATATCCACAAGGAATCAGCATGCCTTAAGGCACTTGTATCAGAAGACATAAAGGGTATTACATCCCTTTCCATGGAGATACACGGGGCATATGGTC
>JALVMZ010000590.1 GCA_027032655.1 Desulfobacteraceae bacterium | reverse complement strand
AGGAACCTCCTGCTCTGTATATACGTATCTACCGTCTTTCTCAAAATGCATATCTATTACACCAGGTTGGTCATAGTAATTTGGAGACGGTACACTGTCAAGTCCGCCTGATACACCAGATTTCCTGGATAGTTTATATATATTTAGAGCATATCCTCCCACTACATTTGACATCTCATAGTTCAACACTGATGGGCCACCTCTCAATACTTCTCCCATGATTGGAATTAGTGATTTAATTCTATTGAGTTCATGCGCATATGTTTCCCTTAAATGGGGCTTCTTGTATGTGCTATATTCCTCTAAATAACTGAGAATGTCCAGCATTTTATAATATATGTCTGGTTTGTTTGATATGCAACGCCACGCTTCCTGAAAATGGGATGTACTCTCAGTGTAATATGGAAATGGTCTATTTAAATGGCATATAGGGCTTACAAAACCGAAATATAAAAATTTAATTGTTGGGACTAATAAGTAGTGTGCAGCTGCGTTAATTATCCAGTTTAAGAGGTCTGCAAGAATTCCGCCATCTACCAACCTGATCTCCCAATAATTATCTCCTATGTTATTCATAAAATTTAAGGCTGAATCTGTACTCCATGTACCCAGATGTCCTACTATGCCGCCTAAGTTTTTTTGATTGTTGCCGTCTTTTTCCCATCCCATTAAAAAGAAATTTGCAATGCCCCAACCTTTAAGATATGCCTCCAATCTATCCTGAGTCAGGGTGGAACCTGCATATCCTACTGCATTCGCTGCCTCTACAAACTTCTCCACAGGTGTAAAGTGAATGTGACTCCAACGGACAATTTGACCATCCACCATCACAAAGTCCATAAAATCAAAACTTATGGAGGCTATGGCAACTATGTCCTTTATAAGAGATGTGTCTATGTAACTCTCGTCTGGATCTATCTGCCCATGTATTATTACAGCACTGTATAACGTCTTTATGAAACTCCAGTCGTCTATGTAACTCGGTGTATAAACTTCATATAGGGCTTCATATTCTTCACCTATCCCATTTATATCCGCACTATCCCCTAATACAGAATATCCATATCCAAATAGGGATGGTTGCGTTATCATATGTCCGAAAAGGTCTTCTACTACATGTGCATAAGCACCATATATTAACGCTTTTTCATATGGACTCCAGTTATGATTCTTCGCATAATTCACCATTTCCCATAGTTTTCTTAAATTGTTATTTGGCGGAGCTCCTATAAAGGCGATACTGTCTTGTATAAGATTATGAGTTTGGTCATCTATATACAGCGGTCCGCTGAATAAAATTCTTTTTCCGTCATCACGATGCTCATATAACCAGTTCACTAGACTCCGAACCTGTTTTTGATTCTTATAGTCCAATAAATCTGGTAGTGTTGTACCAAGAAGGTAGAATTTTTTTACGAGTTCGTATTGGGGATAATTATTAGAAGGATCTATCACATCCGCGAAGTCTGGGTCAAATTCCCTCCACTGGTCTACAAATTCGGCTCTACTTGATATATACATGTGCGTGGCAATGTTGAAAGAATATAATTTCGCAAAAGAAAATATGAGAAATATGATTAAAAACTTTTGCCTTAAAGCCTTTAAGCTCATATATCCCTCCTTGTTCAAAAATCTTTTAATGATACTTCATCATAAAATACCTCGTAATTGTCCCCAATATCCGTTGACCAGACTATATGAAGTGTACCATCTTTGTCCATTACTCCCCTCCCAAATGCCATCCCCTCCTCCTGCAACCATAGGATTTTTTTATATCCTGTCATACTGTCGTTTAATTCCAGTATGTACACACCCTTGAAAAAGTCAGTACACATTAAAAACCTTCTTCCGTTATACTCAAAGAAGTATTTGTCCGAAGGGTATTTACCTACAGTGTCCATTTGCTCTACTTCGCTCCATTCACCGTCTCCTTTGTATCTCCATTCAATCCATCTATGCCCTTCTGTCCATAGTATATATGTACGGTTATCGTCCTTTGAATAAAATGCATTACCGTAGTTGGAATCCATATGAGAACCGCTCGTATCTACAATGTATTGAGAACTCCATCGGCCTCCGGCAGGGTGCTCATAATAGAATACATCATACCACGGCGATAATACCATCATTAAACTGCCATCGGGCTTCGCGTATAACGCAGGATTTACTATTGTTGTCCCAAGTGTATCTCTCCATTCCCATACTCCATTCGGACCTTTGTATTTGTATAAATATCCATGGTGTGAACCCCACATTACATGCACACCTCCCATAGAATCTGCTGCTATCACCGGCTGGTCTGCATCTGGTGTGTCTGTTAATTCCACTATGTCACTCCAGACACCATCTGAATATAATTCACGGTAAAATATTCTGTTTGCAGCAAATCCTGAACTGTCTGAACCTGTCTTTAGCCATACTATATGTACATTGTCGTAAATGTCCACTGCAAGCCCATATCCTAATACTCCCTTTGCGATAGTGTCAACGTCGCTCCATCTCTTATTCTCATCTCTCATCCTTATCTTTAACCCAATTGCATCCTGCCAGATTATATATATCTTCCCTTTTGAATCTATTCCTATGTACGGGTCATATGAGTTCCACTCATCATTTGACACATTAAAGGGATAATCTATCTCATTTCCATTATCCGGTGGCCGTGGGCCTGTTATGGTTTTCCTGCATCCACCTACACTAACCATCATCACCACCATCACCATGGGCATTATTGCCCATATGGATACCTTTTTCCTAGTTTTCCTTATGCTGTATTCCTTCCTCATATCATATTCTACCTCCTGTTTTGTTTTAGAAAAAACTTCCCTTTCTCATCTTAATTAAACTCTCCAACACCTACCTTAAAATCACATAAGCAATTATAAAGTTATGACTAAATTTTGTCAAGAGTTGGATTGAATAATTTTCAGAAATGAATGGGAGTTAAAATTAAAAGTGTATGATTTTAAATGGATTAAATGGAATGATAGGTTAATAAAGTGGCTGTGTCTTCAAAGGTGCGAGTTGCTCCTCTTACAC
>JALVMZ010000589.1 GCA_027032655.1 Desulfobacteraceae bacterium | reverse complement strand
CACATATCTCTTAGCCCTGCTTTCACTTGAAATCAGCTCCAGATAAGTATTTAAGTCCATCTGACACCTATATCATAGGTGCCAAAACTTAATCAATTACCAAATGATAAATATTTCATTGAATTATATATTTTTATCTGCTATCACATGAAAATCAATAAAAGGATAATTTTGTAGGGGGTTTTAAATTTAATGGATAAGAACACACAAAACACAGGAGCTCTGGACTCCACAGCCATTCAGGACGAAAACAAATCAAACATTCAGGAACAGGACACACCAGAAACAACACCTCTTTCATCTCAAGAGCATGGCTCAGAATCTGACTTTATGGATATGTATGAAGACAATCTGAAAGTGCTGGAGGAGGGTGAAATTGTAAAAGGTGAGATCATTAAGATTGGTAAAGAAAAGGTGTATGTGGATATTGGTTATAAATCTGAAGGGCAGATTCCTATAAATGAATTTAAGGATGAAGAAGGTAATATAAATGTAAAGATTGGTGATATTGTTGATGTTCTTGTGGAGAGAAAGGAAGATGATGAAGGAATCGTCTATCTATCAAAGGAAAAGGCCGAAAAAATAAGGGTTTGGGATAAAATAAAAGAGATATATGATAATGATGGCGTGATAAAAGGCAGGATAGTCTCAAGGGTAAAGGGTGGGATGTCAGTGGATATTGGTATCCCGGCATTTCTGCCAGGTTCCCAGATTGACCTCAAACCAATAAAGGACTTTGATGCCCTTGTTGGCACAGAGCATGATTTTAAGATTCTAAAGTATAATAGAAGAAGAAATAATATAGTCCTCTCCAGGAGGGTCATTCTTGAAAAAGAGAGAAATGCCTTGAGAGAAAAGACCCTCAAAAAGCTAAAAGAGGGGGCAATAATGGAAGGCACAGTAAAGAATATAACTGATTACGGTCTCTTTATTGACCTGGGAGGAATTGATGGCCTTCTCCACATAACAGATATGTCATGGGGTAGAGTAACCCATCCATCCCAGATGTATAAGGTGGGAGATAAGATAACTGTTAAAGTCCTTAGTTTTGACATGGAAAAGGAGAAAGTGGCACTTGGTCTGAAACAGCTAAAGCCAGACCCCTGGATTAATGCGGATGAGAAATATCCAGTAGGGACAAAGATAAAAGGAAGAGTTGTAAGCCTTGCTGATTATGGGGCCTT
Source organism: Desulfobacteraceae bacterium (assembly GCA_027032655.1). GTDB lineage: Bacteria > Desulfobacterota > DSM-4660 > Desulfatiglandales > JALVMZ01 > JALVMZ01. Next base: position 1,861 of record JALVMZ010000589.1, on the reverse strand, counting down.
TGTTGAAATTGAAGAAGGCATTGAAGGATTAATCCATGTATCAGAGATGTCATGGACAAAAAAGATAAAGCATCCATCACAAATAGTTAATGTGGGTGATGTGGTTGAGGTAATGGTATTAAATATTGATGCCTCAAAGAAAAGGATATCCTTGGGGCTTAAACAGGTGGAGCCCAATCCCTGGGATATAATCGAAGAAAAATATCCTGTAGGAACCATCATAGAAGGAAGAATAAAGAATATTACGGATTTTGGACTCTTCATTGGAATTGATGAGGGAATAGACGGACTTGTTCACATATCAGACATATCATGGACCAAAAGGATAAAACATCCATCAGAGCTGTATAAAAAAGGTCAAAAGGTCCAGGCAATAGTTCTTAATATTGATAAAGAAAATGAAAGATTCTCTCTTGGTATAAAACAATTAAAACCCGATCCCTGGGATTCTGTAGAGGAAAAATACAAGATTGGCTCAAGGGTAACAGGAACAATTACCAATATCACAGATTTTGGAATATTCCTTGAACTTGAAGAGGGGATAGAGGGTCTTATACATATATCCGAGATACCAAGGAAAAAAGATGCACCTCTGAGCAGTATGTATAATATTGATGATGTAATAGAAGCAAAGGTGATAAATGTCTCACGAGAACAAAAAAAGATTGGCCTTTCGATAAAGAAACTGGAAGAAAGTAAGGAAAAGGATATATTTAAAAATTACCTTCGCAGTAGCAAAGAAGCCACATCTAACCTGGGGGAATTACTTAAGGAAGGATTACTTAAATCACAACAAAGGGCCTTTTTAAATCCTTCAAAGGACCAAGACTAAAAAATAAAAGCCAAAGATATAGATAAATGGCGAGCGGAAAAAATCCCATTCTAACAGTCCTGTTGATAATAGCGGCTGTTGGACTATTACTCAGCATTTTAATTTTTATTATATCAGGTGTTTCGGGCCGATGGGGCTCCATCTCATTTGCTGACAAGATCGGAGTAATCCCCATAAAAGGGAAAATTGAAGACTCAACAGCCATACTTTCACAGATAGACCACTTCACAAAAGATTCCAGTATTAAGGCGATAATTATCAGGATAAACTCACCGGGAGGCAATGTGGGTGCATCCCAGGAGATATTCCAGCAGTTGAGAAAAATATCAAAGAAAAAAGTTGTTGTAGCATCCATGGAGGATATAGCTGCATCAGGTGCATACTACATTGCATGTGGTGCCAACAAGATAATCGCAAATCCTGGAACAATCACTGGAAGTATCGGTGTAATCGTGGAATTTCTTCAATTAAAGGAGCTATTAAAGAAACTGGGAATTGGACTTGAGGTTATAAAGACTGGAGAGTTCAAAGACCTTGGCTCCCCCCACAGAGAGATAACACAAAAGGAGAGGGAACTGATTGAAAACCTTCTGTTTGATATCAGAGAGCAGTTTGTCCATGATGTTTCAAAAAGCAGGCATCTGCCCTTAGAAAAAGTTAGCAGTATTGCAGATGGAAGGATCCTTACTGGAAAAATGGCAAAAGAACTGGGTCTTGTGGATGCCCTTGGTAATTTTATGGATGCCATTGATATTGCAAAACATATGGCAGGAATAAAGGGAGAACCCAAAATCGTTTATCCCAGAAGACAGAGAATAGGCCTGCTGGACATACTTCTCAATAATATATCCAGAAGACTGGTAAAGGGAATAACAAACAATAGTGTTGTATCAGGGGTTTACTATTTATGGCCAGGCTTTAGGAATCAGTAAAACCTGCTCACATCTCCCTTCCCTTCCCTTATAACCACAGGAATCTTTTCAATCAAAGAGATTACACTTGAAGGCTCCCCTTTGATTATACCTCCAT
>JALVMZ010000588.1 GCA_027032655.1 Desulfobacteraceae bacterium | reverse complement strand
ATTAATATCTAATACAGGTGATAAAAATGGCCGGAAAGGATTACTATAAAATACTGGGTGTTTCAAAGGATGCTTCACCAGATGAGATAAAAAAGGCATACAGAAGGCTTGCCCTCAAATATCACCCTGATAAAAACAAAGGGAATAAGGAAGCCGAAGAGAGATTCAAGGAGATAAATGAGGCCTATGCGGTCCTGAGTGATCCTGAAAAGAGAAAACAGTATGATATGTTTGGCTCTGAGGAATTTCAACAAAGATTTACCCAGGAGGATATATTCAGAGATTTTGACTTCGGAAGCATCTTCAGAGAATTCGGTTTCGGCAGCGCATCCAGGGGATATGATATATTCAGCCAGATATTTGGTGGTATGGGGGGCAGTGGATTCAGACAGGAAGGCCCCCGGTATTACAGGACTTATACAAATTTTGATTCAACTCCAAGGGGCATCAAAGGACAGGACCTTATTTATGAACTCGCCATTCCCCTGGAAGAGGCTGTAAAAGGAACAACCAAAATAATATCTTATAATAATGGATACCATCAGGAAAAGATATCTCTTCGAATTCCACCAGGTGTGAGGACAGGAACCCGACTCAGGGTCTCTGGGAAAGGACAACCAGGCATTCATGGTGGCCCTAATGGAGATCTCTATGTCCAGATAAAGGTCCTTGAACATCCTCTTTTCAAAGAGGATGGAGATGACCTGATTATGAAAAGAGCAATAAGGTTTTCGGAGGCCGTGCTGGGGACAGAAATTGAAGTGCCCACCATTGATGGAAAGACCTTAAGAGTGAAAATACCCCCTGGCACACAGGACAATTCAAAATTCAGGCTCAGGGGATATGGACTCCCCAAAAGAAATTCATCCGGAAGGGGAGATGCTTATGTCCAGATAAGCATTGATGTTCCTAAGAGGCTGACAAAAAAACAGGAGGAATTAGTAAAGGAGCTCTCAAAAATGGGCTTATAGTCTATCAGAGGAGTAATTGATGAAAGCTCTGGCGGTATTCTCAGGGGGGCTGGATAGTATGCTGGCCTCCCTGATAATAAGAGCCCAAGGCATTGATGTCTTGGCTCTTTTTTTTGAAACTCCATTTTTTAATTCCAGAAGGGCAATTAAATCTGCTGAGACCATTAATCTTCCCATAAAAGTAATAGATATAACTGAACCTTACATTAAACTGCTAAAAAATCCCCGATATGGATATGGCTCACACATGAATCCCTGCATAGATTGCCATGCCTTTATGATAAGAAAGGCAGGAGAGATGCTGGAAAAGGAGGATGCCAGTTTTATCATTACCGGTGAAGTGCTGGGCCAGAGGCCAATGTCTCAAAACAAAAAGGCCCTATCCATAGTATCCAGAGAAAGTGGATTTGATGGGCTCATCCTGAGACCACTTTCAGCCAGATTGCTACCTGAAACCATACCTGAGAAGAGGGGTTGGGTCGATCGCAGTCGTCTTTATGGCCTATCTGGAAGATCAAGAAAACCTCAAATGAGACTTGCAGATGAATTTAATATCAAAGAATATCCATCACCTGCAGGAGGATGCCTCCTGACTGAGGAAGTCTTTTCAAGGAGACTCAAAGACCTATTCAAACATGATATTATGCCATCAGTCAAAAAGATAGAATTACTAAAAGTAGGAAGACACTTCAGACTGCCATCAGGCTGTAAGATTGTGGTTGGCCGGAATAAAGCAGAAAACAGGGTAATAGAGAGCCTTAAAGAAACAGGAGATATGATAATAAAGACACCAACAGTGCCAGGTCCAAGTGTCCTTTTATCAGGTAAGCATACTCCCCAGGATATTGAACTTGCCTGCTCCATTGCCGTTTCATATAGCGATGCTGAAGATGGAATACCAATTCAGGTAAGAATATCCAATGAGCAGGGAGATAAGATAATATCAGCAATTGGAAAATCAAAAGATAAGTTTAGGCCATTTATGATTTAACAATCAAAGATAAATCTTACTTTTATTGAGAGTATTTTAAAAGCATGATAGAATAGATGATATGAAAGATGAGCTTACAGAAAAGGAACTGGATATATACTCAAGGCAGATTGCGCTAAGGGAGATAGATTATAATGGACAGGTAAAATTGAGAAACAGTGAAATTGCAATAGTCGGCCTTGGGGGGTTAGGCTCACTTATTGCCCAGAAATGTGTGGGCATGGGAATAGGGAAAATAAGATTGATTGATAGAGATATTGTGTCCCGTTCTGACCTTCACAGACAGTATTTGTATGATGTATCCTCAGTAGGGCTCCCAAAGGTTGAGATCGCAGTAAAAAGGCTCAGCACCATTAATCCAGATGTGGAGTTAATACCATTTCCCGAATCAGTAAATCCATCCAATATCAATAGACTCATAGGAGGAGCAAACCTTGTGCTTGATGGGCTGGACGGTCCTGAGGCAAGGTATGTGGTAAACAGGGCATGTGTCAGGTTGAATATCCCCTTTATATTCGGTGCAGGAATTGAAACATATGGAAATCTTGCACCAATAATCCCTGGTGAGACCTTCTGTCTTGAGTGCTTTATGCCAGGGCTCAAAGACGAAGATCTGCCCAAATGTGCTGTTGTTGGTGTTCACCCCTCTGTGCTTGGAATTATAACATCCATCCAGGTATATGAGGCTGTAAGGATTCTTACGGGCAAGCAGCCTATCCTGAAAAACAGACTATTTTATGTGGATTTGAGAGAATTAAAATTTCAATCCTTAAGAATTGAAAAATCCGATACCTGCCCAGTATGTGGCACTGGCTCTACCGCATCCTCTGATCAAATAAAGGAAAGATTTATTGAGGAGACATGCTCGAGAGATGGAAAGAGAAATTTTATTATTACGCCTAAGGGGAGTCTGGAAATTGATATTAACAGACTGAGAGAGATTATAAATTTAAAAAGATATAAGATAAAAAATGAGGGAATAACAGGTATTTCATATGAACTGCCCCAGGGCATATCCATAAGTATGCTTAAAAGTGGTGTGATGATTGCACAGGTTTCGCCAGATAAAAAAGGAGACATATTAAAGGATATAATTAAAGAATACAGATCCATTATTAATTCAATGGGACTTCCTCAGGAAATACTCCCTGAACCACTTAGAGAAGATTCCTGATATTCAATGAAAGCAAAAAGAAAAAAAGTGGCAGTTGGAATGAGTGGAGGGGTGGATTCATCCATGTGCGCTATCCTTCTGAAAGAGATGGGCTATGATGTAATCGGTCTTTCAATGGAGATTTATGATAAAAACGCAGAGTTCAATCTTCCGAGTGCACATGCCTGTTACGGGCCAGATGAAGAGAATGAATTAAAAAATGCTGAGGCATTATGCAGTAGGCTTGAAATCCCTTTCTACAGGGTGGATCTAAGAAAGGAATTCACGGAATCAGTGATATCATACTTTAAAAAAGAGTATTTATCAGGCAGGACTCCTAATCCGTGTATTGTTTGTAATAGATTTTTGAAATTTGACTTTCTTATAAAAAAGGCGGCGGCTCAGGGAATTGAATTTGATCTGTTTGCAACAGGTCATTATGCAGTTGTGGAAAAGGCTCAGGACGGAACCTTTAAACTGAAAAAAGCAATGGATAAATCAAAAGATCAGAGTTATTTCTTATATAGATTAACACAAGAGCACCTATCCAGAACAATCTTCCCATTGGGCACATATCTTAAAAAAGACATCATAAAGATGGCCTATGAATATGGGCTTGACCTTGGGAACATGAAAGAAAGTCAGGATTTTGTATCAGGGGGGGACTATTCATTTTTATTTAAAGATGATGAAATCAGGACAGGGGATATAGTTGATGGGTCAGGGAAAATACTTGGTTCACACAAAGGGATAGTGTTTTATACAGTGGGCCAGAGAAAAGGGCTCGGAATAGCAGCGCCTCAGCCCCTATATGTCAAGAAAATTGACCCTGCAAAAAACAGAATTGTGGTTGGAGAAAAAAAGGAGATATATTCAAAAGGACTCATTGCAGAGGATGTAAATATAATCAGATCAGATTCATTAATCGATGGTGTAAAATATCAGATAAAAATCAGGTTTAACCACAAGGGAGCTCCAGGCACGGTCTTTAAACTCCCTGATGGTAGTATTAAGGTATTATTTGATAGGCCACAACTTGCTATAACACCAGGCCAGTCTGCGGTCTTGTATGATGGAGATGAGGTAATAGGCGGAGGAGTTATAAAGTCCGTAATATAACCTACAAATCTATCCCTTAAGACCCTGTGGGCTTTCTGAAAAGATGTCCATCTCTCTTCCCTGTGCATGCCAATCTCAAGTATTCTTGATTTCTCATGCTTTTGGAATTATTATTATGAATTATGATTACAATCTTTCAAAGGGGATATTCAAATGGCAAAAATTATGGGAATATACAAATATCCTCATCCTGTATTGAGAGAAAAGGCTGAGCCTGTTAAAAATATTAACCAGGAAATCCAGGACTTAATCGATTCCATGGCAGAGACCATGTATAGGGCAGGTGGAATAGGTCTTGCAGCAAATCAGGTGGGAATCTTAAAAAGGGTGATCGTATTTGATGTCCGTGATGCCAAGGAAGATAGGAATCTTAATGTTTTAATAAACCCTGAAATCACCCAATGTGAAGGGGAGATAGTCCACGATGAGGCATGCCTGAGTGTAATTGATTATTCTGCAGAGGTAAAGAGGAATGCAATGGTGCAGGTAAAGGGTTTAAATAGAGATGGAAAACCAATAACTATTAATGCAGAAAATAATCTCCTTGCCATATGTCTTCAGCATGAAATAGACCACCTGAACGGGATACTCTTTATTGACCATATAAGCCATCTAAAAAGGTCTATTTATACAAGGAGGATAAAGAAACTGCTGAGGCAGAATAAGATTCAGATAGAACCCTAAAATCAAGACTTCGAAACAGGAATGATTATCAAATGCCCTCTTTAGAAGGAAAGAACTTACCGCAAGATCCCGGGATCATCTTCATGGGAACACCGGAATTTGCTCTTCCATGTCTTGATTCACTTATCAAAAATAGTTACAGGTTACTTGGAGTGGTAACTCAGCCTGACCGCCCAAAAGGAAGAGGGAAAAAACTAACTCCACCACCTGTAAAGGTGCTTGCACAAAACCACTCCATTGAGGTCCTGCAACCGGAAAGGGCATCAGATACAGATTTTCTCCAAATCATTGAATCAAAAACACCTGATTTAATCATCGTTGTTGCATTTGGTCAGATATTGAAAAAGGAGCTACTGGAGATTCCTCCATTCGGAGTTATAAATGTGCATGCATCCCTTCTGCCAAAATACAGGGGAGCAGCACCTATACACTGGGCTATTATAAATGGTGAGAAACAAACCGGGCTTACTATAATGCGTATGGATGAGGGGCTTGATACAGGCCCTATCATATATCAGAAAATAATTCCCATAAAAGAGGATGAAACCACAGGAGAACTTCATGATAGACTTGCCATCCTTGGTGGAGAATTCCTCATTGAATCACTGGAGAGGATGAAAACCGAGAAGATAAAAGAGATACCCCAGGATGAAGACATGGCATCTTATGCCCCAAAAATTGATAAATCGATCTCAACCATAAGATGGGAAAAGAGTTGTTCAGAAATATGCTCTCTAATAAGGGGGCTTGACCCCTGGCCAGGTGCATCCACCACTCTAAAAGGGGAGACCATTAAGATATTCAGACCCAAAATAATCAACAATCAAAAGGCTAATACCACACCAGGAAGAATTATAAAGAGTAAATCATCTCTAATGATTGAAACAGGAGATGGAATATTAGAAATTCTTGAAATACAACTTCCTGGTAAAAGAAGAATGGGGATTAAGGAATTCTTACAGGGACACAGAATTGATGAAGGAACAATACTTGGAAAGGATTAATAAAGAATATTTCCAAGAAGATGGAACACCCAAAGGGAAAAGAACCTTTATTATTCTATTAGTTCTTACCTGTATTCTTTTAATAGGGACTGCAGTTCTGCTGTGGTGGATTCCTTATGTGGGTTTTACTGCTATTCATCCATATCTTCCATGGATAATGGCATTGGTGTTTGGCTCCATTGTGCTTTTCCTCATTGGTGGAAGTATAACTCTTATACTTACCATTATTAGGGGTAAGAATCTCTTCTTTAATAAAAAGATAAGGGGAGTTGTAATCAAGTTTCTTTTTCCCATCTTGATTGCAGTGGGAAAGATTATTGGTGTCACCAAGGATCAGGTAAGGAGGGCTTTTATTACCATAAATAATCAACTGGTCCTTGCTGAATCCAGAACCGTATCTCCTGAAAGACTCCTGCTCTTACTCCCTCACTGCCTCCAGAACCATGAATGTCCTGTGAGAATAACCGGAAATGTAAATAATTGCAAAAGGTGTGGTAAATGCAAGATTAAGGACTTAGTTGGACTTTCTGAAAAATATAATGTGGATATATCCATTGCAACAGGTGGAACACTGGCAAGACGCATAGTAAAGGAGAAAAAGCCTCATCTTATTATAGGTGTGGCATGTGAAAGGGATTTAACAAGTGGTATCCAGGACGCATATCCTATACCTGTCTTTGGTATTCTTAACCGAAGGCCCAATGGCCCATGCTATGACACGGATGTGAGTATCAGGCTGGTGGAAGGTGGAATCAAGGCATTCATCAAAAATCCATAAAAAGAATCCCAGAGAGATAGCTCTTGAAGCCCTTATTAAGATTGAAAAAACAGGGGAGTTCTCTTCAAATAGGATTGATAGAATCCTAAAAAAATACTCCCTACTGGATCAAAGAGACCGATCATTTATTACTCAGATAGTGCAGGGAGTGATAAGATGGAAATTAAGGCTGGATTGGGTTATTGAGCAGATATCCACTGTCCCGCTAAAAAAAATAAATCTTGCGGTCCTTAATATCCTGAGGATTGCCATCTATCAGATATTATTTCTTGACAGAACCCCGGATTCAGCAGCAGTGAATGAGGCAGTCAATATTGCCAAAAAAACCCAGCCCCCTCATATATCATCTTTTGTAAATGCCATACTTAGAAACATATGCAGAAAAAAAAAGAGCCTCCCCTACCCTGATAGAATAAAAGAACCTGAAAAATACCTCTCCATCCTTTATTCATATCCAATCTGGCTTGTTCAAAAATGGATCAAAGAGATTGGCCCGGTCGAGACCGAAGAACTCCTCAAGGCAGGAAACACATTTCCCAAACTCCATTTAAGGACAAACACTCTGAAAATAAAACGAGATGAGTTAATTAAAAGGCTGGGTGAAAAAGGTATAATATCAAAAACTGTGGATTTTCCACCTGAGTGCATTACAGTGGAAGAATCCAGGGGCAACCTTGCTGAAACAGATTTATTTAAAGAAGGATATTTTCAGATACAGGAGCGTGCCTCCCAGATAATTGCCCATCTTTTATCCCCTCATCCAATGGATATGATACTTGACATCTGCTCAGGTGCTGGAATCAAATCCACTCACATGCTCCAGTTAATGAATAACAATGGCAAAGTCATTGCCTGTGATATAAACCACGGAAAATTAATTGGCTTAATTGATAATACAAAAAGGCTTGGAATAAAGAGTATCCTCCCAATTCGTTATGATGCCATTAAAGGGCTTAATAGAGTTTTTCATAAAATAGGGTTTAACAAGATACTTCTTGATGCCCCTTGCTCGGGGCTGGGCACCATATCAAGACACCCAGACCTTAAGTGGAGCAAATCACCTGCTGATATCCATCGTCTGTCATTAATGCAAAAAAGCCTCTTAAATGAGGCATCATTGCTCCTCAACAGAGGAGGACTGCTTTTATATGTTACATGCACAATTTCTAAGGAGGAAAACGAAGGTGTCATAAAAGATTTCCTTCATAATCACCCCGGGTTTTCAGTTATTGATCTTAAGGAAACAGGTCCTCCATGGTGTCATGACCTGATTGATGAAAATGGATTCTTAAGGACATATCCTCATATTCATGGTATGGACGGCTTTTTTGGAGCATTAATAAAAAGGGAATCATAGCTGGTGCTAATTAAACTGAGGGTGTAAGAACCATCTCTTTCCGAGGTTCTGGTTCTCACACCCTCAGTGAGACGAGGTGTGGGCTTTAGGCAAGATTAATGATCGCACACATTCTGTCCTGTTATCAGTGTTCCATGCAAATAACTATTAGCTATCTCCTCAGGAGGAAGTGATGGTGCCCCCACAATAACCTCCACTCCCTGCTCCCTGAATAGGCTCAGTGCCCTCTGTCCCATTCCGCCAGTAATAACCACATCAACACCTTTACTCTTCAACCAGGGCGGTAGAAGGCCCGGTTGATGAGGTGGTGCCTCAATGTCCTCTCTTTTTAAAATAGCCTTCGTTGCAGGATCCACATCCAGTATGGCAAAATACTCAGAGTGACCAAAATGCATGGACAACCTTCCATCAGCAAGTGGTATCGCAATCTTCATCAGATAATCACCTCCTCTTATATTGTTAGTTGAGCCTGTTTAAAAACTTGCAATCTCTTGAAAAATCGAAAAACTACAAGGATCTATAACATTCACCTACTGCAAACTGTCATTCCGAGCGATAGCGAAGAATCTCTTTTATTTAAACCTGTTATAAGATTCTTCGGGGCTTCGCCCCTCAGAATGACAACTTAAAACCCTGTTTATTATTGAACAGCCTCTATTGTTAATGCTTATTTTCCACCTTCTCTATAATGGGTTTAATAATATCCAGCATGATTTTTCCAGTCGGGGTTGAGTCAAAGTGATACAAAAACACCTTGCCATAGTCGCAGGCCTCTGAAACAGCTGGATCAATGGGGATACTGCCAATAAAAGGAACGCCCATATCACGGGCTATAATCCTTCCGCCTCCTTCACCCATTATATTGGTTATCTCTCCACATTTGGGACACGCAAATCCACTCATATTTTCAACCACACCCAGCACAGGAACCTTTAAATGATTGCAGAAAGTGATGGATTTCCTGACATCTACTTGTGCAACCCTCTGTGGTGTTGTAACTACCACTGCACCTGTTAATTCGCCAATAAGCTGACACACAGAGAGTGGCTCATCACCTGTGCCCGGAGGTGAATCGATTATTAAGTAATCCAGTTCTCCCCATATCACATCCATTAAAAAC
>JALVMZ010000587.1 GCA_027032655.1 Desulfobacteraceae bacterium | reverse complement strand
AGTTAATGTTAATTTTGACAATACATGGACTAATAATTACAATATCTTTAAAAGGCTGCACAATGGAACCGAAATTTGAAATAATAGACCATACTGCTGACCTGGGTATCAGGGTATCTGGAAAAACCCTGAAGGAACTATATGAATCAGCAGGGATGGCACTTGTCCACCTCCTTCTAAGAGGAAAGTCCCATTCATCCCCAAATAGTATAACCCTTGAGGTAACGGGAGCGGACCGCTGTGATCTCATGGTAAGATGGTTATCTGAGATCCTGTTCCTCTTTGAAGGAGAAAGGCTTGTGCCGGATAATATCCGTATCCAGTCCTTTAAAGATTATCAGATTGAATCTGAAATTCAAGTAATTCCTTTTGATCCGGATATACATGAAGTAATAAATGAGATAAAGGCAGTTACATACCATCAGATAAGAGTGGAAAAGGTTAAAGATCATTGGGAGGCAACAATAATATTTGACCTTTAGAGGAGGATTCCCATGAAAATAAAGCTTCAAAAAATGGATGAAAACAGATGGATCATACCAAAGAGTGGCAACATGAGGGTTCCGGGGATGATATTTTCATCCCCTTCCCTTTTAAAAGAGATTGAAAAGGAAGAGTCTCTTCAGCAGGTGGCCAATGTTGCAACACTGCCTGGTATAGTAAAATATTCACTCGCCATGCCTGATATACACTGGGGATATGGTTTTCCCATTGGTGGTGTTGCAGCATTTGAAATGAATGAGGGCATAGTATCCCCTGGCGGTGTGGGTTATGACATAAACTGTGGATGCAGGATGATGACCACCAATCTCAATTATTCTGACCTGAAGGCAGAGATAAAAAGGCTTACTCAGGCACTTTTTCAGAATATACCAACGGGTGTGGGCTCAAGGGGAAAAGTGAAAATAAGTGTTGGAGATGAAAAGAAAGTGGCCATTGAAGGTGCCCGATGGGCAGTTAAAAAGGGATTTGGCCAGGAGGATGACCTTGAAAGGACAGAGGATGGCGGAAGAATGGAAGGTGCAGACCCTGATGTGATAAGTGATAGGGCACTCAAAAGGGGACTGGATCAGCTTGGAACACTGGGTTCAGGTAATCACTTCCTTGAAATACAGGTGGTGGATACCATTTATAACAAAGGGATAGCAGATGCATTTGATTTATTTGAAGGCCAGATTGTGGTGCTTATTCACTCAGGTTCCAGGGGTTTTGGCCACCAGATATGTGACGATTTCCTGAAAGATATGGATAGGTTTATTATATCAAGCGGGATGAACCTGCCTGATAGACAGCTTGCCTGTGCACCCATCAAATCGGACCTGGGGAGAAGATATCTCTCTGCAATGGCATGTGGAGCAAACTATGCCTGGGCAAATCGGCAGATACTGATGCATCTTACAAGGGAGACCTTTCAAAGGGCTCTATCCATAAGTCCAAGAGAACTTGGGATGAAGCTCTTATATGATGTGTGCCACAACATAGCAAAGATTGAAAACCATGTGGTGGACGGAAAGGAGATAACTCTTTGTGTTCACAGAAAAGGTGCTACAAGGGCACTTCCTCCCGGACATCCCCTGCTCCCTTCCAAATATAAAAATACCGGCCAGCCCGTGTTAATACCAGGCGATATGGGAACTGAATCATTTGTCCTGGCAGGCGCCAGGGCCTCCATGGAGCTCAGTTTTGGATCGAGCTGTCATGGAGCGGGGAGGGTTCTGAGTCGGCATCAGGCAGTTAAAAAGGCAAAGGGGAGGTCCATCAACAGAGAGCTGGAAGACAGGGGAATTTTTGTCCAATCCAGAGGGAAAAGAACTCTTAAGGAAGAGATTCCAGAGGCATATAAGGATGTGTCTCAGGTGGTTGAAGTGGTGCATAATGCAGGGCTTGCAGTAAAGGTCGCAAGGATGAGACCACTTGGCGTTATAAAAGGTTAAGGTATCAGTATATGGCTGAAACAGGTTCAATGATATTTGTTGCCGGCAGGGGGACCAGGATGAAGGGATATGAAGGTAATAAATCCCTTCTTCCCCTTGTGCCAGAAAATTCACCATTTAGCGGAAAAAGACCCATCCTTTTTCACATCCTGGAAAACCTTCCCCCAGGCCCAAAGGCACTCATTGTTCATCATAGAAAAGAGGATATTATAGAAGCCACTAAGGGGATGGGACTTTTATATTATGAACAGAAAGAAACAGATGGAACAGGGGGGGCACTATTAGCAGGCAGGGAATTCATAATTAACGGTGATTTCAGTAATATGATAATAACAATGGGGGATGTGCCATTTGTAAAAAGGGAGACCTACCTGAGATTAATTAATGGCCTTGAGAGATTTTCAATGATGGTCCTTGGATTTATCACTGAAGATAAAAAGAGATATGGACTTCTTAAAACAGAAAATAACCATGTCCTGGATATAATAGAATGGGAACACTGGAAAGACTTTCCACGGGAGATTCAGTCTTCCCTTAAAATATGCAACGGGGGCATATATGCAGTAAGAAGAGAGGAACTGATACCTTATCTTCAGGAGATTCAAAGGATACCCCATACTGTCATAAAGGAAAGGGGTGGGAAAAAAGTGGCTATTAGGGAGTTCTTTATTACTGACATTGTAAAATTAATGGCAAAGGATGGACATCAAGTGGGATACATGGTCTCTGATGAAATAGAAGTCATGGGAATTGACGATATTCAGTCCCTTAAACTCGCCCAGAAATATTACTCAACCATCAATCCATCAAATTAAAATATCAAAATTCATTATTATTCCTTGCCTGATAGAATCCTTGAGAGCCTTTCGAGGTCCTGTCTCCTTCCCAGTGCCACCAGAGTATCTCCTTCCTCTATCCTGGTAAGGGATGACGGATTAAACTGCATCTCTCCCCCCTTTTTCCTTATGGCAACTATTATAACATCCATCTCCTGCCTGATATTTGACTGAATCAGTGTCATACCATTCAGTCTTGATTTACCATCAACCATTATCTCTCCAAGCTCAAGACCTATTTTTCTGTTATGCACCGTGAATTCCAGAAAATCAGTAACAGTGGGTCTGGTTATTGTCTGGGCCATTTTCTGCCCCCCAATTAAATAAGGCAGAACAACTCTGTTGGCACCTGCTCTCAAAAGCTTCTTCTCGGTGTGCTCCTCATCCGCCCTTGCAAGAATGAAAAGGTTGGGATTGAGTCCCCGTGCTGTCATTGTAATAAATAGATTATCTGCATCAGAGCCGACAACCGCAACCAATCCCTTTGCCCTTTCAATTCCTGCTTTAATCAAGATATCCTCATTGGTTGCATCGGCCTGAATATAAGGAATCTCCTCCTCATCAAGAATCTCTCCCAGTTCAGGCATATTATCTATCACCACCATGGGAACATTATTCAATTTTAATTCTTTTACTATTATCTTCCCTATTCTGCCAAACCCGCATATTATATAATGATTCTTTATGGTTCGAATCTTTTTTTCCAATTTACTCCTCCCTATGATATGTCTTATCTGAAATTCTGCCATTGCCTGAGCGATCATGCCCAGAAGATATGCAATCACCCCCATACCTGTGAATATCAGAATTATGGTAAATATCCTTCCTTCCTGAGACACCTCCCTGACTTCCTTAAATCCAACTGTTGTCACTGTAATTACCGTCATATAAAAGGCGTCAATGAATGACCATCCCTCTATCTTCATATAACCCAGAGTTCCAAAAGCGATAATCCCAAGGACAATAAAAAATGCCTTAAATATCTTTCTTAATGTAATATTGTATTCTCTAAACTGTATCATAAAATCAAAAAATTGATCCTTCCAAATGATATCTGTATCTAATTATGTTCTGATATTGAGGGATATAAGTCCCGTGGCAAACAGAGGACCCTTCTGATATCTTTCAGGCATCTAATTATAATAAGAATGACTTTATTATTTACCTCTTATTGACCTTACCCCTTCCACTGCAAATTCGCTCATATCCTCAGGCAGATCCTCAAATACTATCATAAATGGCACTCTGGCTCCTGGCTTAATATTAACATTACTGCCCCCTTTTCCTGATCTTCTCCTGAGCGATTTTAATATCTCTCCCAGGGGGAGAGATTTCAATTCCTTTTCTTTAAATGTATTACCGGCATATACCTTCATGGCCCTTACTGTCCTGCCTTTACTATCAAGTATAGAGCCCATGACCATTATATAACTTCTTGGATGACGGTATTTATTTATTACATATCCCTGGATAATGAATCTCTGCTTACCATTATCTGTCTGAATAAAGGTGCCTTTTACACTGCTAAAAGAAAGAAGTGCTACTCCAGGATCTTCAGGCAACTCCCTTTTTGTAATTTTCAGAAAAGACAGCGAATCAGGAATGAGGTCAGGCATAAACAGCATTACCGCTCCTCCACCAACGAATATCAGGACAATAAAAGCAATTCCAATAATCCACAAAAGATTTGATTTACTTCCTGATTCAGGATAAGTTGCCTCTTCAATGCTCTCCATTGACTCTTCAGTAGAAGGTATCTCCCCTTCTTCAACCTCTTCCACACTAACTTCGTCTTCTTTCCATGAGAGTTCTTCCACTGATATCATCTGTTCTGGCTCCTGTTCCTGTTCCTCTTTTTGTTCTTCGTCCAGCATAATCTCTTCTACAGGTTCCTGATCTCCTTCTCCCCCTTCGTGCTCCGGTGCAAACTGCTCTTTTGCTTCAGGTTCCAATGATTTTTCAGTTTCTTTCAATGCTTCTTCTGGTTCTGGATATACTCGAAAAGTATTACCGCATACTGAGCATTTTACTTTTATTCCCTTATCCTTCACCTTTGATTCATCAAGATTAAACTTGGATCTGCATTTTTTACACTGAATAATCATTTAATCCCCCTTTACTGTATCATTGTTTACCTTTTCTTCCAGCACATAGATGTCCGGGAGACATCTAAATTTCTCCGCATAGTCAAGTCCATATCCCACAACAAATCCTTTCTCTATCCTGAATCCCCAATAATCAATATTAATATTTGAAGTTCTTCTTTCCATTTTATCTATCAATGCACAGACCTTAATTGTTTCTGCCCCCCTCGACCTTACTACATCAACTATATGACTCAGGGTAAGGCCTGTATCTACAATATCATCCACCACTATAACATGTTTACTCCTGAGATCCACCTCAACATCTTTGGTGATTCTTATATTACCACTTGATTCCATTGAATTACCATAGCTCTCAGCTCTTATAAAATCTATACGGGCAGGAATACTAATTGCTCTTAAAAGATCACTGAAAAAGAAGATTACCCCTTTTAAAAGACCTACAAAGACAGGTTCAACTCCCTGGTAATCCCGGGATATCTCAAGTGCCAATTCATTTACCCTCTTATCAATCTGCTCTTTTGAAAATAGTATCCTTCTGTGCATATTTTCACCTTCTAAATTGTAAAAATATCTATAGACTTCCGTAGCCAATCATAATATCCCCTGTATCTCCTCTTTCATATCTAATCCTTCAAATATATAAGGCTTTTTTAACTTGCTCTAAATATTAAAAATATTGAATAAATTATAAACCTTTTGAAAAGATGTCAATGTTTTAAAAGACATCATAAATCTCTTTTATCATTCTTTTCATCCTTTTAATTAAATCTTCATCAGGTAAAATCCTTCCCTGAATCGTCTTATCTATTATTTCTGATATGTCTTCTAATCTATTATTAATTTCGTTGCCCTTAAATCCACCACTTTTAATATCACTTATATTAACAGAGTCCAGCCTCTTAGAAAGAGAAAATAACTGATTGGATACTGAATCCACCCAGGAGGCCCGCTTGTGATCTCCTTTTTTAAGAAGATCTGTCTTCCACCATTCAACAATTGCAATAAGATTATCTATTTTTCCATGAATGAAATCTGCAAAATCATCTGTTTTAACTGAATCTTCCTGTTCTATAAAATCTCCTGCTGTATCCACCTTTTCCCTTGAATCCATATCATCCTCCCTTGAAATATCGGATAAATTTTTATGGAATCACCTAAAGGATACCTTCAACACTTTCACGACATCAAGCATAATATCAAGTGAAATTTCCATTAGTCTTCTAAGATAGTTATATGTTATAGAATTGGATTTCCCATCAACTGAACATTGATTAATTACTGCCCTGGATGGCAAAATATTTTCCTTTAAAAAAATAATTCTTTTAAGCCACCCATCTATTAAAAATAAATAGAGCAATTGAGGTAGCCTTCCCTTATGATCACATAATTCAATAATGTTAATTATCTTTTTCTCAAGAATGCCAATCTCTCCTTGAGACAGCTCTTTTAAGAATTCATCTGGCACATCAATCCCCAATATATCCCTTATTATAATGAAAGGATACAAAACAGCCCTTTGGGCCCCCATGTTCCTTGCTGATTCAAGAAGATTAGACCATTTAAAATGTAAGCTGTGCTTTTTTACTATCTCCGCTATATCAACAAGCCAAATAAGTCTTTCAAAATTATGCTTCAACAAATGGAAACAGAGAATAATTATAGTATGTTCAATGGATGGTCGAAGAACATAGTATCCTTCATTGAATAAAGGAGCTGAATCTGTCCAGAGATTTCGATTATTTATTTTCGCTATATATCGGCGACTTCTTATCCTGTGAGATGAAAGAATATCTGTATGGAGATCCACACTGATTAGTCCTTTTTTGTATGTGGTGGGATAAACAGGGTCTTTTGAAAATCCAATCCTTTTAAGAATACCGCCCACTTCCTTAAGCTCTCTTTCATGAACCAGTATATCTATATCCTCCATAGGTCTGAGTCCTATGTCATCATAGACACACCCTAAAAGTGAGGCCCCCTTTATTACCATAATACGAGGCCCTCTCCAACTGGATAGAAGATCTTCCAATTCCTCAAGGAACCTCATAAAAACCAGATTCATTGTAAATATCTGTTCGTAATCTTCTTTTAATGTTCTTATAACATAATCAGGAATATATTCCTTTTCATCTTTAAGATGAAGGAAGAGAAATGAATTTATGCCTTCTTTAATAGACCTGATGATTATTTCATCCCAGGGGATATCTCCTCTTTTAAGTGTGTTTCTAAGTATATATCTCTTTTCAGGTTCAAGAGCCTGTGAACTTAGTAAAAGCAAGAACTTATTTACAGAATTCCATTTCATGACTACCTTAATTCTTCGATATAAACAGAACCTTAAAGTCCTGGGGATTAACAGGTGATTTAGCCTCTGCAAGTGTTCTGAATTTCATTCCCTTAATCTGGTTAAAAAAATCATCTCCAATCTCTTTTCTGAGCTGATCAGGGATATAAGAAAAGTATGGAAGGGTCTTACCAAAAAATGGCATGAGGTGTTCTCTTAATCCTAAAAATGTCCATAGATCAATTACTTCAACTTCTGGAATAAAACCAAGAAACTCCATAGCAGTCATGGTCTCAACTTTAAGACCTATCCGCTCTATGACCTGTATCACATGACCAAAATGGATTGAGTATTCAATATGTCTTTTCAGCACAGAAGCACATGGATAAATATTGTCTTCGCCGTATTCCACTATTATTGCTCTGCCCCCATGATCCAGAAGATCATCTAATTTTAAAATGAATCTTATAGCTCCAATGTTTACTAAAAAGTTCTTAAATGCATCCTGAAAATCCAGTCCCAATCTTTTTAACAGATTAACATCATCTTTTAGACTCTCAGGCGGCTCTTCACCATGTAAATAGACCTTTTTTAACTTGATTACATTCAGATCAGCTATCATCTCATTGGAAATCAGAAGATCAAATCTATCTCCAGCAAAATCAAATCCTTCTATATCGCCTTCAAGAAATCTTACAATCTTCTTATGGCTTCGATTTAATCTCCTCTGGGAATCAAGTAATACAGGAGATAAATCAAGAAATGTATATTCTATACTATTATAAAGATCAGGCATCTCTTTTCTAATATAATTAAGGAAATTATTTCCCAGAATACCAGTGCCTCCACCTACTTCCAGTATTTTCATCCCATTCTTTAGAATTCCTTTTTTATGACATATCATTGCAAGTCTTTCACCATAACTCATGTTATTAAGGGCAGGATGAGGTTCTCTATAAACATGGGATAGGGTTATCTCCTCTTCATCAAACTGTTCAAATGCAGGTAACACTTCCTCTTTATGATATTGATTCAAACTGAATGATAAATCATTCATGCATTTAGTTGATAAGTATTCACGATAAAGTTTAAAAAACGGGTTTATGGAATTATCTTCAGATAGCTCACTCTTTTTGATTATGGTCCCTTCCTTTAACCATTTAGCCATATCTTCAGATGAGATATCTTTGGGATTTGGTTCATTATTTAAAAACTGAACCAGTTTTTTTAATTCAACATCGGTGGTTAGTCTGAGCTTTCCATCCCGAAGAGAATTTAAATTTACTATAACAGAAGGCCTGCCTGTATAAATAAGCACCCCGTCATTTATGGTGAATTCTGAAAGGTTATTTGGTATTGCTTCCATAACAGGTATTCACCCTTTGTATAAGCCCTTTCTTTTCCATATATAAAAGGAATTCTTCCAGGTCAGAAATTAGCTCTTTCTTTTCCACATCATATTCTTCAAGGAGCTCAGATACTATCTGTTCTATGGTTCTTGAACCATCTATTTTTAACCATATCTCATATGCCATAGAATTAAGAGTAAAATATTTTACTTCTTTCTCTATACCCATATCACTTGAAGGAAGAATCAGGAATACATCATCTATCTGCCTGAATACAACACGGATTGACTTCTTATAGATGATATCTGGTCTTAATCCCATTAAGAAATCTCCGTCTAATATTTACAAAAAATCTTCTGGGATAGGAAAAGAACCAGAAGAATAACTCCTTCGATCTCTTTATTGGAAAATACCTTCCATTTCTGAAAATGCCCACCGCAAGGCCCAACACATCCTCCTCTTTTATCATATCTACTGGATAATCAAAGCCGTCTCCCCTCAAATAAATAGTCCCATCCTTTTTCTTAATTATTCGATGCACTATAAGCTTCCCCTTTTCATCCTTAAAAATAACTACTCTTCCTTTCCTGAGTCTCCTTTTATCTTTATTCTCTATCAGAATGAGGTCCTTATCCTTTATCATTGGATACATTGAATCACATTGCACAATGCACCATTGCATCAATGGC
>JALVMZ010000586.1 GCA_027032655.1 Desulfobacteraceae bacterium | reverse complement strand
TCCTATACCTATCTTTCTTGCTATCTGCATCCTGAAAATCCCCCTCTGAGAAAATTTTGCACAACATTTAGCATATTAATCATCAATTGGCAATCATAAACTGATGGCTTTGCAAAAATGATTTATTATCTGTTTTTTGTTTTATAGGTGTCTGAATTTTAATGGAATGGTAAATAAAACAGACCCTGTAAGAATCCAGAGGGTGGCAGTTCACTTGCCACCCTTATAATGCCTTTAATTAATAATTGAGTTATTTAATTATTTAAGGACTTCGCGGGATTTATGGTAGGCACGAGCGGATTTGAACCGCCGACCTCTACCGTGTCAGGGTAGCGCTCTCCCCCTGAGCTACGTGCCTACAAGATCAGGACAGGCTAACAATATCAATGAAAAAAACCCATGTCAAGGGTAATCAATATGGATTATTTAATGCCTGTCTTCTCCCATTAAACGAAACCAGTAATGCATATAATGGAGTCCTGAACTTATGGTAAATATGGAAGTTAAATAGAAAAAGATACTGTATATCCTGTTTATGTAAGGGAAACTGAAGATATCGCTTGATAGTATTAATACCACAGTCAGGAACTGAAAGGTGGTGTTTATCTTACTCAATACTGATGGCTTTATACTTATCTTTATATTATTGAGAAAAAGTATAAGAACACCCAGCATTATAAGGATATCTCTACTTATCACAAGCACAGTGAGCCATGAAGGTATAAGACCCATTGCTGAAAGGACTATATATGCTGAAACAAGTAGTAATTTATCTGCCAGGGGGTCTAAATAGGTCCCGAGGGTGCTCTTCTGGTTAAATGACCTGGCAAGTAGCCCATCAATTCCATCTGAGATACTACAGATGGTAAAGACCGCAAATGCCAGATTCATCCTTTCTGTTATTACATAGATAATGAAAACGGGTGTTAATATAATCCTCAGTGTTGTTATCAGATTTGGAACCGTCATGTGTTAATTTTCTTAATATGTTATCTTAATATTCTTATTACCACCCCTTGCCCTGGCTCAATTACGGCACTTACATCAAATGGAAGAATGTCTGGTTCCTTTATTCTTCTTATAAAATCAGCTTCATCGCCTTGATATTCAATATTAAAGTTAATACTCTCTTTATTTATTTCAATCTTCTTGATTGATTTGACCCTGTTTAGCCTTTTTTCTAATCCGTCAATGAATTCGCTTAAATCCCTCAGACTCTCTGGATTCATGAGCCTGACATTGATTTTAACAAGTTTTTTACTTTCCATTCCAACATGACTCAGAATCAATGGAACCATTTTATCCGCCATCTGGCTGATGGCTGCCTTTATGGTTTCAAACAGTGGATCTTCCCCTTCTTTTAGATACGGGAGAGATGATTCATCTTCACATATAATACTGGCATCCCTTGTGTCCACGGCCTTAAGTAAAATTGAAACCCCAGCTCCTTTATCAATATAGCATTTCCCATATATTACAATATCGGAGAGATATATCTCTCCCCATCTTTTAATTGATTCTGGCGTCAAATCTGTATTTAACATCTCCGGGGTATATTCCACTTCGGGAGTATTCATCACTCTGTTAATAGGCTCAAGACCCCTTTTCTGAAACTCATTTATCAGTGCCAGTTCAACTTCATAAAGATTCATCTGATTATCAGGTTTATTCCACCAGCACTTTATCTGACCATGAGATGCATTGAGCTCAGAGACCAGGAACAGGACCTTCACAGTGGCTCCTATTTCCTTTACAATACCAGAGCGTTGAAGAAAGATATTAATAATCTCTTCATTTATCCTGGCTCCAATCAGGAGTTTTATCTCCTCCTGAAGATGCTCCTCTGTTAGTATGGTGAAATTGACAATCATATCTTTATAGGAAGGTATGATCTCTTTTATGATTGTATGAAAGTTGTTTGCCACTGTCTCACTGCCCAGCCTTTTAATCAAATAATACTCGACTGCTCTTTTGAGTGCATCTTCCACTGCTAATCGTCTGGCGTATGCAATATTTTCATCAGAGATCCTACCAGTTCCTATTGTAATGATCAGACCCTCTGGCTTTGTGTCTTTATGATTTTCAATGATTGCACTACTCTTAAAGGCCTCTGCCGCTCCATTCAATGAAAGGATAGCAAGTATAATTAATAGAAAGGTCAATTTTAGTTGTCTCACCTTTTTCATATCCATTACCTTCATGTAAAGATCATTAACTGGAGCAATCAATCGATTGCTTGGATAAATGTTTGAGAGGCTATTCCTGATCATTATTGCTCCCTTGAATTACTGAGATATATATCCTGTTTCTAAATAAATTCATAGTATATGCCCTAATCCATGCAGATTACAACCCTGCAATGATTAAAAACAATAACTGACTCTGGTATGCTTTTTATTTTAAGGGCATCATCATTGCTTATTATTATATCAAAGGGATCATTCTTTTTCAGATTGATTCCTTTGATTACCAGGGGATTTGCCCCCGCTCTCAGGCGTATCTGTTCAGTGTCACAACCTCTTACATATCCTACTATTCCTGATTTCACAGCATGCTCTCTGCTTATTGAGGCTGGTCCATAGATCTGCTCCCCCTGTTCACTATATATCATGGGGACAAGGGAAGGTTTGAAGTTTATACCCCGACAATCCAACACAATACCGGTTATAGGCTTGTTCGGATGCTCTGTTTCAGATTTGCATTTATGGATTATATCCACATTTTTTATCTCCTTCGGGAGAATTAAATCCAATAGTGGGCCTTTTAATCTGAGAGAAAGATTCACCCTCAGGGAGTTATCCGCCAGATATTCCACCTGCTGGACCCCCAGGCTCTTTATTATCCTTATAACATCCTTTGAAACATTATTGTCCTGTTTCATCAATGTTCCAATGGTAAGCTTGGAGTTAATTGGTATGCCCTTGAACAGACTAATTATCCTGTATTTTGATTCTTTTAATGCCATGCTCAATGAAAGTGCCCTTGCCCTTGCTGGATCACTTACTCCTGAAGGAGGCTGAGAGATTGCCTCTGTCTCTATTACACCATTTGACCAGT
>JALVMZ010000585.1 GCA_027032655.1 Desulfobacteraceae bacterium | reverse complement strand
ATTCCATTCATGAGGTGTGTTATTTTTTCAAAGAGAGATTCAGGAATTTTGATATAAATTACTATCATATATTAAAGAGCCTTGTATTTTTTGAAGATGCTGAACATGAGCCCTCTCCTGATATGCTGGTTTCAGGAAGGGACTGGGAATGGGAAGTGATAAAAAGATATTTTCTTGATAATATCAAAACCTTTGAACATGAATTCGGATTAAAAGACTTGTAATAAAAGCTATCTTTGAGAGCATTATTCTTTGCCATGAAAGAGATTATTGATTACAGAGGTGATTGTTGAAAGGCGTATCTGGACGTAGGTCTATGTCTCAGGATTATTCGCCCTGGTGATACATTTGAATTCATTATTGAGCCTGAAAAGATTGAAAAGGTATTTAAAGTAATATCACACAATCAGGGCGAAGTTATAAAAAAGACAGAAATTGATGGTGGAGTAAAGATTAAAGTCCGTAAGAAGCGGGGAATGTCCTCAAATATTTAAGTAACTTAGTTGATTGAGAGTATCTTTTGAAGGGATTCCATAAAGGCCTCCATTGCCTCCATCTTATGGATGGTTACCCTTATCCAGTTGGGGAATCTAAAGCCTGTCATTGTTCTTACCATAACGCCCTGGGTCATGAGTTTTCTGTAAGCCAGGCTATCGCTTATGGGAAGTCTTATCATCATGAAATTACCTTCGCCATAAACGATTTCAAGTCCCATGTTCGTAAGTTCCCTTTCCAAAAACTCCTTTCCCTGTTTTACAAGCTCCCTGGTGCGAAGTATATGTTCCTGATCGTCAAGGCTTGCAAGGGCTGCCACCTGGGCAAGTCCGTTCACTGAATATACTACGCATGTCCTTCTTATGATGTTTACCACTTCCATATCACCCACTAAGTATCCAATTCTCAGGCCCGCAAGCGCATACATCTTTGAAAATGTTCGAAACACCACCACATTTGGATATTCATTAAGTAAGGTAATACCATTAGGATAATCATCCTTTTCAACAAATTCAAAATATGCTTCGTCTATAACAACTATCTGTCTTCCAGCCACGCGGTCCAGAAACCGTATCAGTCTGTTCTCATCCCAGTATTTGCCTGTGGGATTGTTGGGATTACAGAGAAAGATTATCTTGGTCCTCTCATCAATCTGCTGAAGCATTCCCTCATCATCAAATCCATAATCTTTGAGCGGAACAACTCTTGCCTCAAACCCTGAAAACTCTGCCACCCATTCATATACTGCAAATGTCTTATCAGCAGTTATGATATTGTCGCCTTCCTGACAGAATGCCTTGATAACAAAGGTTATCACTTCATTGGCACCGTTACCTACAAGGATCTGATCAGGGTGAAGTCCATATATCTCTGCCAGTCTGTATCTGAGATGATATGCGTCTCCGCTGGGATATATGGATGCCCGGGGGGGTGGGAATCCTTTAATCACCTTCCGGGCCTCTGGTGTGGGGCCAAGCGGGTTTTCATTGTTATTTAATCTATAAAGCCTTGAGCATCCATAGAGCTTCTTGAGAACATCATCTGGTTTGCTGGGAATATATGGAACAAATCTTTTTATGTGAGAAGGAACCAATCTATCAAGGGAAACGGAAATCATTGATCTTTACCTTCCCATTGAAAGATCAAAAGATCCCCCTGCCCGCCGTAGGGGATAACAACCTTTGGTGAGAAATCCTGTTTCATTAGTGCTTCTGCAAAAAAGACCTCCCATGCCATTGAGAGATCCATTTCAAAAAATACCGTATTGATACCCTCCTCTTTAAAGAGGGCTATGTGATCTCTTAAGTTTGAATCTGCATCCTGCCCCCACCGAATGGGCTTCAGGGTTGCACAGCCAACTGTTCTATCAATATCAGCGGAAAGAACTGAATCAGGCCGTTGGATCTCTCCGAAATCCCTTATGAGTCGTATATCCCTGGGAAGTACCAGGCTATCGTATTTCTGCCTGAGATAATCTTCAAGATCAGGGTGTATCCAGACAGAACTGCCTGTATCCTCCTGCATCTGACGAAAGTATGTGGGAAGTGTCTCATATCCTTTCTCTTTCCTGAATATATTCAAGACACCCAGAGGTTCAAATTGTTCCCTTGGAAGCTCTTCTGTGGGCAGGCGATTAATGAGTGCCACTGCCCGGGATTTGCCAAGTTTCCCGATAAAGGAGTCAAGAAGTTCCTGATTTGCATCCCCCTTGCAGGAATTCACCACTATGTAAGGGCCAAAAAATTCCACGGTCTTTGGCCCTGACCACTGCCACAGTATTCCTCCTCCAATCTGGCCTGATGGTCCCGCTATTATAAGGGCATCATAACTGCCCCAGGAAAACATATCCAGGACCTTGCCCGGGTATCTGAAATTAACGGGCATTAATATATCTTCGTATTTCTGGCTAACCATCATGATAAATAATTTCAGTTCTTCAGAGTCAGGCCTTCTTATGGTAAATGTATCAAACTCTGAAATTGAAATGGATTCCTTCTTATCATATTCTGGATAGGTCTTCTCCTTTAATAAGGTGAGCTGAATTCCGCCTCCTGGGAGCTCTAAGACCTGAAGCCTGTCCGTCTTTCTGGATGCAAGCATTAATCCCAACTGCTCAAGTTCTGATTCATCCTCAAGGGATATATTAGATGTAAGATTAAAGGCACTGAGATTGATATCTGGCAGGGGAATCAGAAAATCCACCTTGACAAAATATCCTCCTGCTTCACATCTTACCTCTATGTCCATATCAGGCTCTGATATACTGTTCACATAAGCAAATATCTCTTCAGTTGCAAGGCTCAGTGCCATGCAGTCAGTATCAGGAAATCCAGAAGCCTTACTGTAATTTTCCACAAAGGATGTAACAGCGGGCAGGAGTGAAAGATCAGCGTAGATTTTCAAAGAGACCTGCTTGCCCTTTTTTGTCTCCAATTTCTTCCCCTTTCTTTAATTATCATATTTGTTTTATATCCCAATCAACTGGCTATTCACATATACACTATTCGGGTCTTTGTTTCCACTGACGAATTCCTCCCACCATTCGCTACAACAAAGACTCGGGCAGCCCATCAGGT
>JALVMZ010000584.1 GCA_027032655.1 Desulfobacteraceae bacterium | reverse complement strand
ACATAAGGAGACAAAATAAAAAAATGCAGGCCAGTAGCTCTAACGGCTAGAGCACCGGACTCCAAATCCGGGTGTTGGGGGTTCGAATCCCTCCTGGCCTGCCAATTTTATGAAAGTTAAATAGATTCAGGTTGATATGAAAAAACAGAAAAAGAAAAAGAGGAATAAGGCAGGTAAAAATAGGAGTAATAGAAAGCTTAAACAGATACAAAGGGATGAAGCTGGAAAAGAACAGAGGGAATCAGGCATAAAGCAGAAGAGTATTCCCAGCTATCAGAAGAGACAGGATGTAAAAAGAGTTAAGGAAGGAAAGAAGAATCCTATTTATTATATAAAAAAGGGCATAGGATTTATTCAGGAGTCCCAGGTAGAGCTTCGGAAGGTAAAATGGCCCACAAGGAAAGAACTGATTGCTTCAACTGCAATGGTATTATTTCTTGTTTTAATTGTTGCGGCTTTTTTAGGACTGGTGGATCTGGGACTGATTAAATTGATAAAGAATATCATCCAGTAGTGAGTCTTTTTTCCTTATGGGGAATCAATATGGAGGAGAAGAAAAAGGGAAAGAGAGATTTGAAATGGTATATAGTTCACACTTACTCGGGGTTTGAACACAGGGTAAAGGCTTCCTTAGAGGAGAGGATAAAGGCACTGGGGCAGGAGGAGTATTTTGGGCAGATACTGGTGCCCATTGAACAGGTGGTGGAGTTAAAAAAGGGGCAAAAAAAGACATCTTCAAGGAAGTTCTATCCGGGCTATATACTGGTTCAGATGGAACTCAACGATGAGACCTGGCATACAGTCCGAAGCACGGCAAAGGTTACAGGTTTTGTGGGTGGAGGGATTAAGCCATCACCAATACCTGATGAAGAGGCACAGAGGATAATAAAACAGATGGAAGAGGGGATAGAACGCCCAAAACCCAAATATACTTTTGAAGAGGGGGATGAGGTAAAGGTTATTGATGGACCGTTTACCAATTTTCAGGGGGTGGTTCAGGAAGTAAAACCTGATAAAGAAAAGTTAAGAGTGCTGATTACGATATTTGGTAGAGCAACACCTGTGGAACTGGATTTCATCCAGGTAAATAAAATATAGTTAGGGGAAGTATAGATATGGCAAAGAAAGTGATTGCTACAGTTAAATTGCAGGTAAAAGGGGGGCAGGCAAATCCATCACCTCCCATTGGACCTGCACTTGGTCAGCATGGGGTGAATATAGCAGAATTCTGTAAGGCGTTTAATGCAAAGACTCAGGATCAACAGGGAGTAGTAATCCCTGTGGTAATTACAATATATGCGGATCGTTCTTTTACATTTATAACAAAAACACCGCCTGCTTCAGTTCTATTAAAGCAGGCAGCAAAGATTGCAAAGGGATCCAGTGAGCCTAACAGGGAAAAGGTCGGTAAAGTGACCAGGAAACAGATAGAGGAGATAGCCAGGCTTAAATTTGAGGACTTGAATGCAAATGATATGGAATCCGCAATGAGAATAATTGAAGGAACTGCAAGGAGTATGGGTATTCAGATAATAGATTAACACAGGAGTGAAGAATAATGGCAAAGAGAGGAAAAAAATACCTGGAATCATTAAAAAAGGTGGACAGATTGAGGAAATATACCTTTAGAGAGGCCCTTGAACTTGCCATTGACTGTTCATATGCAAAGTTTGACGAGAATATTGACATTGCAGTAAGACTGGGGGTTGATCCCAAAAAGGCTGATCAGATGGTGAGGGGTTCGGTGGTTCTACCAAATGGCACGGGCAAGGATGTAAAGGTGCTGGTCTTTGCAAAGGGTGAAAAAGTAAAAGAGGCCCTTGATGCAGGAGCAGATTTTGCCGGGGCCGATGAATTGATAGAGAAGATTAAAGGTGGATGGCTTGAATTTGATAAGACGGTGTCAACACCGGATATGATGAGTTCAGTGAGCAAACTGGGTCGTATTCTTGGGCCCAGGGGGCTAATGCCCAACACCAAGCTGGGAACGGTAACATTTGATGTGGCAAAGGCGGTGAAAGAACTCAAAGCAGGAAAGGTGGATTTCAGGGTGGAAAGAGCAGGTATCGTGCATGCGCCTATGGGCAAGGTATCTTTTGGCGTGGATAAGCTCCTGGAGAATGTATCAGCATTTATAGATACAATCATAAGGCTAAAACCAGAGGCAAGCAAAGGAACATATATCAAGGCAATTGCCATATCATCCACCATGGGTCCTGGAATTAAGGTGGATCCTTTATCCATTAAGGAGTTATCAATTCAGTAATATAGCAGATTAATTACACCTGATTTATAGATGGGGAAAGGAGGTTTTTTCCTTGAAAAGGGAAGAGAAATATAGGGTTGTGGAAGAAATGAGAGAGAAGCTTCAGAAGGCGGAGGCCACATTTCTGGTGGATTACAGAGGATTGAATGTGGAACAGATTACTTCTCTCAGGAATGAATTAAGAAAAACAGGGACTGAGTTTCATGTAGTAAAAAATAGACTCCTTAAGATTGCATGTGAGGGAACAAACACAGAGGTTATAAAAGAACTATTACAGGGTCCAAACGCCATTGCTATTTCATACGAGGATATAGTGAGTCCTGCTAAGGTGCTTATAAATTTCAGCGATGATTATGATAAGCTTGAGATAAGAGCAGGGCAGATGGCGGGCAGGTTATTAAATGCAGATGAGATAAAAAGACTCTCAAAACTCCCAGGCAGGGAAGAATTACTGGCAATGGCCCTTTCTGTGATGCAGGCAGTGCCGGGCTCATTTGTAAGGGTTCTTAATGCGGTAATATTAAAATTAATATATGCCCTTAAGGCTATTGAAGCCAAAAAGGCAGAAGAGAATCAATAATAATATATGGAGGTAGTTAAGATGTCCGGAAATATCACCAAAGAAGATGTAATAGAGTTCATCTCAAACATGACTGTCCTTGAACTCTCAGAGTTTGTAAAGGAGCTTGAAGATAAGTTTGGAGTAACAGCCGCAGCTCCTGTAGGTGTTATGCCAGGCGCAGTGGCAGGGGCTCCAGCCCAGGAGGCTGAGGAAGAGAAGACTGAATTTGATGTGGTTCTGACTGCTGTTGGAGATAAAAAGATTCAGGTAATAAAGGTTGTAAGGGCTATCACAGGATTGGGGCTTAAAGAGGCAAAGTCCATGGTTGATGAGGTGCCAAGTAAGATAAAAGAGGGTGTATCCAAGGATGAGGCAGAAGATATCAAAAAGCAACTGGAAGAGGCGGGAGCCACGGTTGAAGTAAAATAGAACGGAAACCGGGAACTGAAAGTTAGCCGGATATATAAACCGATAAAGGGATGGTTAAAGAAGGACGGTTAATACTTTGCTGTTATTGGATGATTCGAACAGAAGGAATAAATAAAATGAACCAGATAGACCAAACAAAGGGGTGATTAAATAAGATGAAACCAATTAATGGTGATCATCGAAGAGTAAGAAGAAATTTTGGGAAAATCAAAAGAGTCCTTGATTTTCCCAATCTGATTGAGATGCAAAAACACTCTTATCAGAAGTTTTTACAGATGGATGTGCCACCTGAGGAACGGGATGATGTGGGACTTCAGGGGATTTTTAAGAGCGTATTTCCCATAAAGGATTTTAGCGGAACCTCACAGTTAGAATTTGTTAAATATCGCTTTGAAGATATCAAATATACTGAACAGGAATGTATTGATAAGGGGATGACCTATGAGGTGCCAGTGAAAATCACTGTCCGACTCGTGGTATTTGATACAGATACAGATAGTGATGTGAAGACAATAAGGGATGTAAAAGAGCAGGAGCTATACTTTGGAACAATTCCTATGATGACCAAGAGGGGAACCTTCATAATAAATGGCACAGAAAGAGTGGTGGTGAGTCAGCTTCATAGATCTCCTGGTGTCTTCTTTGACCATGACAAGGGAAAGACACATTCAAGCGGAAAGCTTCTTTACTCAGCCAGGATAATTCCCATGAGGGGATCCTGGCTGGATTTCGAATTTGATGCAAAGGACTTTCTTTATGTCCGAATAGATAGGAGAAGAAAGTTCCCTGTAACCACTTTTCTTAAGGCCCTTGGTTTCAGCACAGATGAGATTCTTAATCTGTTCTATGAATCAGAAGAGATTATTATTGAAAAAGATGAATGCTATCGTCCTGTTAATCTCCATAATCTATTCAGACAGAAGATAACAAAAGACATCATTCATCCTTCAACAAAGAAGGTCCTGGCAAAGGCAGGAGAAAAATACACAAAAAAGCTTCACAGAGAGATTGAATCCGCAGGGATCAAACATATTCCCATTAATCTGGAAGATCTGAAAGGCAGGGTCCTTGCTGAAGATGTAATCGATAAAAAGACAGGAGAAGTTCTGATACAGGGGAATCAGACCATTCAGGATGAAGAGCTTAATATTATTAAAGAGAAGGGCACAAAAAGTATAAAGTGTCTTGTGCTTGATGCCTCAGGAGTAAGCCCCACTATACGAGATACACTTTTGCTGGATAAGATTGAGAAGAGTGATGAGGCCATACTTGAGATATATAGAAAGATGAGGCCGAGCAGTCCTCCCACCCAGGAAGTGGCTAACAGGTTTTTTAAGGGATTGTTCTTTGATCAGTCAACCTATGACCTTTCTGCTGTGGGCAGATTAAAGCTTAACTACCGATTGGGACTCAACCTGCCACTGAGTCAGCAGATCCTTACTAAAGATGATATCATTTATACCATTAAAGAGCTGATTCGGATGAAGGAAACCGAGGCCATGATGGATGATATTGATAATCTGGGGAATCGGCGGGTAAGAGCTGTTGGAGAATTGCTGGAGAATCAATACAGGATAGGGCTTGTGAGAATGGAAAGGGCAATAAAGGAAAGAATGACACTTCAGGAGATTGAGACACTAATGCCCCATGATCTTATTAATTCAAAACCTGTCTCAGCGGTGGTAAAGGAATTTTTTGGAACAAGCCAGCTCTCACAATTTATGGATCATACAAATCCACTTTCTGAGATAACCCATAAGAGAAGATTGAGCGCACTGGGGCCTGGAGGTCTTACAAGGGAAAGAGCAGGTTTTGAGGTAAGGGATGTTCATCCAACCCATTACGGGAGGATATGCCCTATTGAGACACCAGAAGGTCCCAATATAGGACTCATTGTATCTCTCAGCACCTATGCAAGGGTAAACGAATTCGGTTTTATTGAAACTCCATACAGAAAGGCTGAAAATGGTAAGGTTTTCAATGATATTGAGTATCTTTCAGCACTTGATGAAAAGGACTTTCCAATTGCCCAGGCAAATGCCCCTCTTGATGAGGAAGGTAATTTTATAAATGAAGATGTGGCAGTGCGTATTCAGGGTGAAGCAAGCAGGGCACCGGCTAAGGATGTAAAATACATGGATGTTTCTCCTAATCAGCTTGTGAGTGTTTCATCTTCGCTTATTCCCTTCCTGGAGCATGATGATGCAAACAGGGCACTTATGGGGTCTAATATGCAAAGACAGGCGGTCCCCCTGTTGAAGGCAAAAGCCCCATTGGTGGGCACAGGCATGGAAAAGGTGGTTGCAAGGGACTCTGAGGTGGCTGTTATAGCGAGGACAGATGGTATTGTTGAGGATGTTGATGCCACAAGGATTGTAATAAGACCAGATGGTGGGGATAGTGATAGTTCAGATGAGATTGAGATCTATAACCTCATGAAATTTAAAAAATCAAATCAGAACACATGCTATAATCAGAAACCCATAGTAAAGAAAGGAGACATAGTTAAAAAGGGTCAGGTAATTGCAGATGGACCTTCTATGGAAATGGGTGAGATTGCCCTTGGGCAGAATGTCACAGTCGCATTTATGTCATGGGGGGGTTACAACTTTGAGGATTCAATTATTGTAAGTGAAAGGGTTGTAAGGGAAGATATTTTTACCTCCATTCATATTGAGGAATTCGAAGTTGTATCCCGGGATACCAAACTTGGAAAGGAAGAGATAACAAGGGATATACCCAATGTGGGAGAAGAGGCTCTTAAGAACTTAGATGAAAGCGGAATAATAAAGATTGGGGCTGAAGTTAAATCAGGAGATATACTTGTTGGGAAAATAACACCAAAGGGAGAGACACAACTTTCTCCAGAGGAAAAACTCCTGAGGGCCATTTTTGGAGATAAGGCAGGTAATGTAAAGGATACATCACTCAGGGTTCCACCTGGTGTTGAAGGAATTGTTATTGATGTCAAAGTCTTTTCAAGGCGGGGGGTTGAAAGAGATAAGAGAAGTCTGGCGATTAAGGAGCAGGAGCAGAGACGTCTTGAAAAGGACAGGGATGATGAAATCTCAGTTGTTGAAAGAAATGCCAGGGCAAGACTTAAGAGATTAATCAAGGGCAAGAAACTCAAGTCTCCTCTAAAAGATAAGGCAACTGGCAAGACACTGATGGTGTCTAAAAAACCCATTTCAGATGAAGATATTGATAGAATACCTGTAGAAAAGTGGCAGGGAGCAGTTCTTCTTGAGTCCATGGACATAATTGAAGAGATGGAAACCGTTGTAGATAATTATAAGAAGAGGATAGAGAAGATAAGAAAGGATTTTGAGGCCAGGATAGAGCGCCTGAATATGGGGGATGAGCTGCCTCCAGGTGTGATTAAGATGGTAAAGGTCTATGTGGCGGTAAAGAGAAAATTATCCGTTGGAGATAAAATGGCGGGAAGACACGGCAATAAAGGAGTCCTTTCACGGATACTTCCAATAGAAGATATGCCGTATTTTGAAGATGGAACCCCGGTTGATATCATATTGAATCCCTTAGGTGTTCCCTCCAGGATGAATGTGGGTCAGGTTCTGGAAACTCACCTGGGATGGGCTTCTCACGAGCTTGGAAAAAGAATCGCCCAACTGGCAGAAAATATGGCAAATGCTAATCTGATAAGAAAGATGTTGAAAAAGATATATACAGAAGAGGAATACCGCGAATATTTTAAGGATCTGGATGACGAGCAATTGGTTGAAAAGGTAAAGGATCTGAAAGAGGGAATTCATGTGGCATCACCTGTCTTTGATGGTGCAGTTGAGACAGAGATTAAAGAGTTATTAAAGGAGGCAGGATTACCAGTTACCGGCCAGACCATACTTTATGATGGAAGAACCGGTGAGCCTTTTGATCAGAAGATTACAGTAGGAACAATGTATATTATGAAGTTGCATCACCTTGTGGATGATAAGATACATGCAAGATCAATAGGTCCATATTCACTTGTAACCCAGCAGCCGCTTGGCGGAAAAGCACAATTTGGCGGTCAGAGACTGGGTGAGATGGAAGTTTGGGCAATGGAGGCATATGGTGCAGCTTATTCTTTGCAGGAATTTCTGACAGTTAAATCTGACGATGTGGCGGGAAGAACCAGGATGTATGAGAGAATAGTAAAGGGAAACAATGTGCTTGAAGCAGGTCTTCCAGAATCATTTAAGGTATTGATGAAAGAGCTATTGAGTCTTGGTCTGGATATACAGCTTTTTGAAAATACTCAGATTTAAACATTATAATTAAAAGGGGGAAGACATTGCAGGAAATATATAATCTTTTTTCCAAACCAAAAGATCCATCCAGCTATTATGCTGTTAAGATCTCTCTTTCTTCACCGGAGAAGATTATTGAGAGATCTTATGGCGAAGTCAAAAAGCCTGAAACCATAAATTACAGGACATTTAAACCTGAAAGGGATGGTCTTTTCTGTTCCAAGATATTTGGTCCTGTCAAAGATTATGAATGTAATTGCGGTAAATATAAGAGAATGAAACACCGTGGAATTGTGTGTGAAAAATGTGGAGTGGAGGTTATTCAATCCAAGGTGAGAAGAGATAGAATGGGGCATATTTCCCTTGCCGCTCCTGTGGCTCATATATGGTTTTTAAAATGTCTGCCAAGTAAGATTGGAAATCTGCTGGATCTTACTCTTAAAGACCTTGAAAGGGTGCTATATTTTGAAAGCTATATTGTGATTGATCCAGCTGATACACCACTTGATAAAGGCACATTACTTAACGATGAACAGGTATATAGATTAAGAGAGAGATATGGTGACAAGTTTCAGGTGGGAATTGGTGCAGAGGCAATTAAAACAATGCTCCAAGAGCTTGACTTAGAGCAGATATTGAAGACACTTCGGGCAGAAATGCCTGAGACAAATTCTGATGCAAAAAGGAAAAAACTGGTCAAACGCCTTAAGATAATTGATGCATTTATTCAATCAAAGAATCGTCCTGAATGGATGATAATGGATGTGATCCCTGTGCTTCCACCAGATCTTCGACCCTTAGTTCCCTTAGACGGGGGCAGGTTTGCAACCTCTGATTTAAATGACCTCTACAGAAGGGTTATTAACCGCAATAACAGATTAAAGAGGTTGCTGGATCTAAATGCACCTGAAATCATTGTCAGAAATGAAAAGAGGATGCTTCAGGAGGCAGTGGATGTCCTGTTTGATAATGGAAGAAGAGGAAGAGTGGTAACAGGGCCCAATAAGCGTCCATTCAAATCCTTAAGTGATATGATAAAGGGTAAACAGGGAAGATTCAGGCAGAATTTACTTGGAAAGCGCGTTGATTATTCGGGCAGATCTGTTATTGTGGTTGGCCCTGACCTGAGATTACATCAATGTGGACTGCCAAAGAGGATGGCACTTGAGCTGTTTAAGCCCTTTATATACAACAGGCTGGAAGAGAAGGGGATTGTAACAACAATCAAGGCAGCAAAGAGGATGGTGGAGAGAGAAACCCCAGAGGTCTGGGATGCCTTAGATGATGTGGTAAAGGAATTCTGTGTCTTGCTAAACAGGGCCCCAACACTTCATAGATTGGGTATTCAGGCATTTGAACCACTACTTATCGAGGGGAAGGCAATTCAGCTTCATCCACTTGTTTGCACAGCCTACAACGCGGATTTTGATGGCGATCAGATGGCTGTTCACATACCTCTTTCCATTGAGGCCCAGATTGAGGCCAGGGTTCTTATGATGTCCACAAATAATATCCTTTCGCCTGCCAATGGGGAACCAATTATAGTGCCAAGTCAGGATATTGTTCTGGGTATATATTATATGACAAGGGATCGACCATATTCAAAAGGTGAAGGTAAGGTTTTCTCTGATGTTGATGAGGTCAGGGTTGCCTATGATTCAGGGGAACTGGATCTTCATGCCTCAATAAAGGTAAGAATAGATGGGAAGCTGTATGATACAACTACAGGAAGAGTGTTACTCTATGAGATCCTGCCCAAGAAATTACC
>JALVMZ010000583.1 GCA_027032655.1 Desulfobacteraceae bacterium | reverse complement strand
CTCTTTGCACATCTTGATATGGGGCAGATACCGGCAGTCCAGGCAAGGATACATTTTCCACACCCCTGACATCTCTCTGTCCACACGCCCCGCTGCTCGGTTGCTCCCATAAAACATGTATCAACGCCAGGGAGTATGGGTTTGTCAAAATACTTCTCTGCCATAAATTGAACCCCCACACCACACGCAAGGGAAAGCACGGCATCATATTCATTCATCACATTTCTTATCTCTTCCAGATACTCGTGGTCACACTGGCGCTCCAGGGTCAC
Organism: Desulfobacteraceae bacterium; assembly: GCA_027032655.1. GTDB lineage: Bacteria > Desulfobacterota > DSM-4660 > Desulfatiglandales > JALVMZ01 > JALVMZ01. The sequence continues at coordinate 2,813 of JALVMZ010000583.1, read as the reverse complement.
CTCATCAATCTTCACATCCTCTCCCTGTTTCATAAAATACATCCTGAGCGCAGAAGAGAGCACTGCCACCTCTTTTTTGCCTCCTGCTTCACACACAGTAACGCATTCATTACAACCCGCAACAAGTATCTTTTTAAAACCCTTTAACTGAGATATAATCTCTTCAATTGGCTTCTGCTTTGCTACTATCATCAATTACCTCCTCAGGTTATTTTCACAGAAGATATTTACGCTGATTTTCTAATCTTAATGGGGTTGGGCCCCAGTTCCTTTATTTTATTTGTCATTTCTATGGCAATTTCCATAAATCTTGGTGCTTCACTTGATGATAAGTTATACATGCTTAACCTTTCACCTCCTATACCCACACTATCCAGTATCTTTTTTGCGTATTCTACTCTCTTCTTTGCCCTTATATTACCATTGTTGAAATGACACTCACCTTCAAGACAGCCCACCACATAGGCTCCATCTGCTCCCTTTTCAAAAGATCTCAGGAGATGTATGACATCCACTTTGCCAGTGCAGGGTAACATTATTATCCTGATATTACTGGGATACTGTAGTCTCATGGAACCTGCCAGGTCCGCTGCAGTATATCCTCAATACTGACAGCAAAAGGTAATTATGATTGGTTCAAAGCCTTCCATTTAAATCACCCCTTCAAGTAATGCATCTACTTTACTCATTACCTGATCATCTTCATACCAGTTAAGCTGGATTACTTTTGCAGGACACTCTGAGGCACATATGCCACATCCATGACATAGGGCAGGGTCTATTTCACTGACCCCATTCTCATTAATCCTTGGAACACCATAGGGACAGGAACGGACACATATAAGACATGCGGCGCAGTGTTCTTGATCCACCCTGGCGGTTACAACGGATAAAGTAATTTCTGACTGAGATAAGAAAGAACACGCCCTTGCCGCAGATGCCATTGCCTGGGAGATGGATTCAGATATGGTCTTTGGCCCATGTGCAGTTCCACAAACAAATATACCATCGCTTGCCATGTCCACGGGTCTTAATTTCACATGTGCCTCCATGAAATACCCATCCTGATTTCTTGCCACCTTCAATATGGATGCCAGTTCTTCTGTATCAGATGGCCTCATGCCTGCACTGAGAACAAGGCAGTCACTTTTGATTTTTATATCTCTTTCCAGCACATGGTCTCTGAATGTAATAACTAAATCGTCTCCTTCTTTTGACACCTCAGGAGGTTCGTCTTTGTCAAAACGAAAGAAAAGAACTCCCTGTCTCCTTGCTTCACGATAGAAGTCCTCATAGAATCCATATGTTCTTATATCCCTGTAAAGAATGTAGACATTGGTATCTGGATTTAACTCTTTTATGTGAAGGGCATTTTTGATGGCTGTCTGACAGCATACCTTAGAGCAGTTGGGATACTCTTCATTTCGTGATCCAACACATTGAATCATAACCACATCCTTTAAGTCTTCGGCTCCTTTGTCATAAAGCCTTTTTCCAAATTCTATCTGGGTCATTATCCTTGGATCCTGTCCATACATGTATTCCTGGGGCCTGAATTCCTGTGCCCCTGTTGCCAGGATAAGAACACCATGTTCTATCTTTCTTTCATACATGCCTGGACCGATGAGCAGTTCCGTTGTAAAATTCCCTTTAAATCCACTGAATCCCACAACAAGTGTATCAGTTAATACCTGTATATTTTTATGCCTCTCAACTCTTTCGATGAGTTCTAAGAGGTAATCCTGTATGTTTACTCCTTCTATGGTATGGTTTAATTCCCTTGATAGACCACCAAGAGAGGATTCTTTTTCAACCAGGACCACATCATAACCCTGTTCTGCTATGGAAAGTGCTGAACTGAGCCCTGAGACCCCACCTCCGATTATTAGAGCCCTCTTAATAATGGGTATTCTTTTTGCCTTAAGGGGCTTAAGGAGGGATGCCCTTGCCACCGCCATCCTGACTAAATCTTTTGCCTTTTGTGTAGCTGAATCAGGATCTCCGCTGTGAACCCATGAATCCTGATTCCTGATGTTGGCCATTTCAAATAGATACTTATTCAGACCACATGCTTCAATTGTCTCTTGAAAGATTACTTCATGTGTCCTTGGTGAGCAGGCAGCCACCACAACACGGTTCAGTCTATGTTCCCTTATAACATCCTTTATCTTTTCCTGGGTGTCCTGAGCACAAGAGAAGAGATTATCATCCACATTAACCACATAGGGTAGGGTAGATGCGTATTCTTTAAGTTCTTCGATATCTATAATCCCGGCTATGTTTGTGCCGCAGTGACAGAGAAAAACTCCTATCCTTGGCTCTTCATGGGATACATCTCTCTCTTCAACAATATCTTTCTTTTTTGCAAGTGTTCCTCTTGAATCACTGAGATCGATCCCTGCGGCACATGCAGCAGCACTGGCATCACTTACTGAAAATGGAATATCCTTAGGACCTGATAGGGCCCCGCACACATATATACCGGGGATAGATGTTGAAACAGGTGAAAAAGGTTCAGATGCCACAAAAGAATGTCTGTTCATGGATATACCCAGTTTTTCACAGAGCTTTATGGTTTCTGGATCAGGTTCAATTCCCACTGAGAGCACTATCATATCAAATTCTTCCTGATGAATATTGCCTTTCTCATCTGAGTATTGAACGAGCAGATTATCTGTTCCTGGAACAGGGTCTATGGTATGAATCCTTGATCTTACAAATCTTATACCATATTCGTCTTTTGCCTTATTATAATATAGTTCATAATCCTTACCAAATGTCCTCATATCCATAAAAAATATGGTGGCATCAAT
>JALVMZ010000582.1 GCA_027032655.1 Desulfobacteraceae bacterium | reverse complement strand
CTGCACCATTTAATATACCTGCAACTATTGCTGAAATTGTCCCCACATCCCTCTCTGATGGGGGTCTGCCGGTTATCTCACCTATAAAGGCCTTCCTTGAAGGCCCAATGAGAACAGGATATCCTGTCCCTTTCAACTGACCAAGCTCCTTAATAATCTGAAGGTTATGGTCAAAGGTCTTTCCAAAGCCAATACCCGGGTCAACAATTATCATATCCTTTTTTATTCCATGACTGATAGCCATCCGGGCTGATTCCATTAGAAAAGAAATAATCTCTCCCATAAGGTCATCATAGGTGGGATTCTTCTGCATATCAGAGGGGGTGCCTTTCATGTGCATAAGAATCACAGGCACTCCCTGCCTGGATGCAAGTCCTGCCATTTCAGGGTCACCCCTCAGGGCTGTAATATCATTAATTATGGATGCACCAGCACTTAGTGCTTCCCTTGCCACAACAGATTTATATGTATCAATACTGATTGGGATATTTATCTCTCTGCTCAGGGACTCAATTACAGGGATAACCCTGTTCATCTCTTCATCTGCAGAAACAGGTTCAGAAAAGGGACGGGTCGATTCCCCTCCAACATCTATAATATCAGCTCCTGCCTCAGCCATTCTAATTCCCTGCTCCACTGCCCTATCCTTCTCTAAGAATCGCCCCCCATCTGAAAAAGAATCAGGGGTTACATTCAAAACCCCCATTATATGCGTCCTCTCATTAAAATTAAAAGAAAAGCCCTTCCATTCCATTTGTCCCAATTAGATTATGCCTCCTTATCCTGTTCAGTTACCTTATTTTCCACCTTAACACCAGCATCTTCAAGTATCCTATCAATGTCACTGCTGTCAAGGGTCTCTTTTTCAAGGAGGGCATTTGCCAGGGCATGAAGACCGTTGATATTTTCATTTAACAGTTGGACACTCTTCTCATAAGCACCTGTCACCAGATTCTTTACCTCCTCATCAATCTTCTGGGCAGTCAGCTCAGAGTAATCCCTGTGCTGTGAAATCTCTCTTCCGAGAAATATCTGCTCCTCCTTCTTGCCGAAAGTAAGTGGCCCTAAGGTCTCACTCATTCCATAATCACACACCATCTTTCTTGCTATTTCAGATGCCCTTTCAATGTCATTTCCCGCCCCTGTGGTCTGTGTTTTAAGCACAATCTGCTCTGCTGCCCTGCCTCCAAGCAGGATACAGAGATTATTCATAAGATACTCTTTTGTATAGGTGTGTCTCTCATCCATGGGTAATTGCTGGGTAAGGCCGAGAGCTCTTCCTCTGGGAATAATTGTAACCTTATGTATGGGATCAGCATTGGGAAGGAGCTTTGCAATAAGTGCATGACCTGCTTCATGGTATGCTGTGGTTCGTTTCTCTTCCTCACTTATTATCATGCTCTTTCTTTCTTTGCCCATCAGGACCTTGTCCTTTGCCTCCTCAAAGTCCACCATCTCCACTCTGTCTTTATTCTTCCTTGCAGCCATAAGTGCCGCTTCATTTACCATATTCTCAATATCTGCGCCTGTAAATCCAGGTGTGCCCCTTGCAAGGACCTTGAGATCCACATCATCTGCCAGGATGGTCTTTCTCACATGGACCTTCAGTATCTCCTCCCTTCCCTTTATATCAGGCACGGGAACCACCACCTGACGGTCAAATCGCCCCGGTCTCAACAGGGCAGGATCCAGCACATCAGGTCTGTTTGTGGCTGAAATGAGTATCACACCCTCATTGGATTCGAAGCCATCCATCTCAACCAGTAACTGGTTCAGGGTCTGCTCTCGCTCATCATGGCCTCCTCCAAGTCCTGCACCCCTGTGTCTTCCCACAGCATCTATCTCATCAATGAATATGATACATGGGGCATGCTTTTTCCCCTGGAGAAAAAGGTCCCTTACACGGGAAGCACCAACTCCCACAAACATCTCAACAAAATCAGACCCGCTGATACTAAAAAATGGAACCCCTGCCTCTCCAGCTATTGCCTTTGCAAGCAGAGTCTTACCTGTGCCAGGGGCACCCACAAGAAGAACCCCCTTGGGAATTCTTCCTCCAAGTCTTGTGAACTTCTTGGGATCTCGAAGGAATTCAATTATCTCCTCAAGCTCTTCTTTTGCCTCATCAATCCCAGCCACATCATCAAATGTCACCTTTTCTGATGGGTTGCTCATTAGCCGCGCTCTGCTCTTTCCAAAGGAAAGCGCCTTGCCGCCCCCCACCTGCATCTGTCTCATGAAAAACACCCAGACACCTATCAGTAGAAGCATGGGAATCCAGGAAATAAAAACCTGAAACCAGGAAGAATCATCTTCCGGTGTTGCAATTATCTTGACGCCTTTACTCCTGAGCAGTTTTATGAGTTCAGGGTCCTTGGGTGCATATGTCTTGAACGCCCCCTGAGATCCAATTCCACTGATATGATTCCCCTTTATATTTACCTGCACCACTGTGCCATTTTCTACCATATCCAGGAATTCACTATAACTTACTGAAAGCTTGCCCCTGTCAGGCTGTTTAAATACCTGGAACAGCATTATCATCAAAAGTGTTATTACAAGCCAGAGGGCAAGATTCTTATAAAATGGATTCAATTCTGCTGTCCTCCTGAAAATTATTCTTTATTGATATTATAAGGACTTTTTTCTGAAATTCCAAAGTATTTTTTGATATGCCTCTCTTCTCGTAATGAGAGCTGTGCAAAACTCAATTAAATGTATATCTGGAATTACCTTATCTGTCACAAACGGGATATGAATCATTTTTGCAAAGCTCACATAATTTATTAACATTTTTATTGATATATTTTAAGTATTGGGTTAATCCATTAAAAAACTGAAGGAGTTTTAATAATATGGATAACTTAATAGCCATTGAAGGCGTAAAGAGAACAATCTTTGGCAGAGGTGCTGTAAACACCATAGGTGAGGAGTGCTCTCTGCTTAAAGCAAAATCAGCCCTTTTTGTAATTGATAAGGGACTGTTCAATACCAAGGTCTTTTTTAAAATAAAAGAATCCTTGGACAGCACAGGAATAGAAACGCACATATATCCTGAAATAACACCTGAACCATCCCCTGAGCTTGCAGACAGGGGTGCTGAAATTGCAAGGCAGAAGGGTGTGGACTGTATCCTGGCGGTTGGTGGTGGAAGCACACTGGATGTGGGCAAGGCAATTGGCGTCCTTGCCACAAATACTGGAAAGGCAGAGGACTACATCGGGCTTGATCTGGTAAAAAACCCGGGACTCCCAACCATAATGGTCCCAACCACTGCAGGGACAGGAAGTGAAGTAACATTTACTGCGGTATTCACCATGAGGGAAAGAAAAAAGAAGGGCGGGATAAATTCAAGATATCTGTATCCCACTGTTGCTGTGCTCGACCCGGAACTCACGATCGGCCTCCCGCCGGATGTAACCGCATACACCGGGATGGATGCCCTTACCCATGCAATAGAGTCATACACTTCACTGAAGGCAAATTTCCTATCAGAAATCATCTCCTTTAAGGCAATAGAACTGATTGTAAAGAATATAATTGATGCCTTCAGGAATGGAGATGATATCCACACAAGAGAAGAGATGTTGAAGGGAAGTTATATGGCAGGACTTGGCCTTGCAATGGCAGGAGTGGGAGCAGTTCATGCCCTTGCATATCCCCTTGGCGCTTTCTTTGACATTCCCCATGGTATAGCAAATTCCGTTATGCTCCCCTATGTGGTAAGATACAACCTTAAATCCAGTGAAGAGAAGTTTTCAAAGATTGCAGGTGCAATGGGAATTAATAACTCCGTTGAAAGACTGCCTGAATATATCTTTAATCTTATAAAAGAACTCAGGCTTCCGTGCACACTTAATGAGTTAGAGGTGCCGAGGGAGGATATTGATAAGATGGCAGAGGCTGCTATACTGGTTGAAAGACCAATAAAGAACAATCCAAGGCCAGTGGACATAGATTCCATTAAAAGGATATATGAGGATGCATTTGAAGGCATGTGAAAAAAAGAAAGGAGTTATGTTATGCCAGGTTTTGAATTAATTGGTGAGGAGGAGAAAAAAGAGATTCTAGATGTGCTATCAAGGGGAGTGCTTTTCAGATATGAATTTGACTCCCAGAGAAAGGGGATTTACAAGGTTCGGGAGTTTGAAAACAGGTTTGCACAGTTCTGTGGTTCAAAATATTCGCTTGCCGTATCTTCAGGCACTGCTGCGCTTAAATGTGCCCTTTCAGCCCTCGGGGTTGGACCCGGAGATGAGGTTATAACACAGGGTTTTACATTTGTTGCCACATGGGAGGCCATATTTGATACAGGTGCTGTGCCTGTATTTGGAGAGATAGATGATACCTTTTGCCTTGACCCGGATGACCTTGAAGCAAAGATTACCCCCCGCACAAGGGCAATCATTCCTGTTCACATGTGCGGGGGACAGGCACGGATAGATAGGATAATCTATATTGCAAACAAACACAAGATACCCGTTATTGAAGATACTGCACAGGCATGTGGTGCCAGCCTGAAAGGGAAATATCTGGGCACATTTGGGGCAATGGGGACATTTTCCTTTGACTCTGTTAAGACCATAACAACAGGTGAAGGCGGTATGATTGTAACAGATGACCATGAACTTTACATCAGGGCATCTGAGTATCATGATCATGGTCATGACCATAACCCGGAGCTCCCCAGGGGGCTTGAAAAGAGGAATTTTATGGGATTTAACTATCGTATGATGGAACTTCAGGGTGCTCTGGGACTTGCCCAGTTAGAGAAGCTTCAATCCATCATACTTCCAAGACAGAGGCAGAACAAGGCAAGGCTGAAAGAGGCCCTTCAAAAAATAGATGGAATAACATTCAGACACCTTCCTGACCCTGAAGGAGATAGTGCCACATTTCTTATGTTCTTCTTACCCACACAGGAAAAGGCAAAGGCATTCAACATCGTTCTTCAGGAGGAAGGCGCAGGTGCCATAAACTGGTATGAGAATTACTGGCACTATTATGCCCAGTGGGAACATCTCCTTGAGGGGAAAACAGTATTTAGAAGTGGATATCCGTTCAGGGATGAAAGGGGGAACATTAGATGTTCATTTAAACCTGATGCACTTCCAAAAACCGCTGATATTCTATCCAGAAGTCTTTCAATTCCAATAAATATTTTTATGGACGATCAGATACCTTCTTTTATCAAGGCATTTGAAAAGGCATCAAAGGTTCTTTAAAAGGTTTGAGTCTGAATGAAGATAGCCATATGCCAGATAAATCCCATAATAGCCCACCTGGAATACAACTACTCTCTTATTATTAAATCCATTAAAAGGGCAAAAGAGGAAGGCTGTTCCCTTGCTATATTACCTGAGCTTGCAACAGTGGGATATCCGCCAAAGGACCTGCTTGAAAAGCACTCTTTTACGGAAAAGAACCTTAAAATACTTAAGAGAATAGCAGAACATACCGGTGGAATCCATGTTCTTGTGGGATATGTTGACTTTAACAGGAAACCAACAGGTAAAAGACTCATAAATTCAGTGGCCCTGATTAAGGATGGCAGAGTGATTGAAAAAGGTGGGAAAAGACTGCTTCCCACCTATGATGTATTTGATGAGACAAGATACTTTGAACCAGCAGATAAGAGTCTCGTATTTGAGCTTGAAGGCATAAGATTTGGTGTAACCATATGTGAGGACATATGGAATTTTATAGACCATGAAGGAATTCCTAAATATGACATAGACCCCGTAGAAGAATTAATAAAAGAACGGATTGATGTTCTGGTAAACATATCAGCCTCCCCCTATTCCATTGGTAAAGGTCAATTGCGGATGGAGATATTAAGAAACATATTCAGAAGATATAGAATCCCCTGTATATACTGCAACCAGGTGGGAGGTAATGATGACCTCATATTTGATGGCTCAAGTATGGTAATTGACAGAAAAGGTGATCTGATACTGCTGGGAAAGGAATTTGAAGAGGACTTCCTTGTGTGGGATATGAATAAAGCCTATGCCCCTATCACCAATCCCTGGCCACAGGAGGAAGAATCCATACTCAGGGCACTTGTGCTGGGGACAAAGGACTATGTTATCAAATGCGGGTTCAAGGATGTCCTGGTTGGACTGAGTGGTGGAATTGATTCATCCTTAGTGGCAGTAATTGCAAAAATGGCACTTGGCCCTGATAAGGTTCTCGGGGTGAGTATGCCTTCGAGATATACCTCTCCCATGAGCAGGAAGGATGCAAAGGAGCTTGCAGAAAATCTTGGAATCAAATTCATTGAAATACCCATAGATGAAATATTCAGCAGTTATCTTAATGCCCTGAGAGATGTGTTTAAAGGTTATGAAGAAGATGAAACAGAGGAGAACATCCAGGCACGAATAAGGGGTAATATCCTGATGGCAATATCCAACAAGATGGGCTCACTACTTCTTACCACAGGAAATAAGTCCGAACTGGCTGTTGGATACTGCACCCTTTATGGGGATTTAAGCGGGGGGCTTGCGGTCATCTCTGATATCCCCAAGACCATGTGCTACAGACTTGCAAGATATATAAACAGGGAAAAAGAGATAATCCCTGAAAATGTCCTGATCAAGCCTCCTTCTGCGGAATTAAAACCTGACCAGAAGGACCAGGATACCCTGCCCCCGTATGATATCCTGGATAAGATAATAGAGGCATCTGTGGTAAAAAACATGGCATACGAAGAAATTGTGAATATGGGTATTGCACCCGAAATAGTAAAGGATGTTATGGTGCGACTGGTAAGAAATGAATACAAAAGACGACAGGCACCACCAGGACTTAAGATAACCACAAAGGCATTCGGTTACGGAAGGCGTTATCCCATAGCAAGGGGGGGCGATCCCATATAAGGTATGCGCGACCGAATACTTAAAATATTTAAACAGGAAAGGACCATATCAGGAGAAGAGCTTGGAAGAAGACTCGGCATATCAAGAAGCGCAATATGGAAGCATATTAATAACCTGAGAGATATGGGATATGTTATCATATCATCTCCCAGAAAGGGCTATACCCTTGTATCTTCGCCTGACCTTCTTATCCCTGAAGAGGTCTATCAAGGACTTGAAACAGAGAGATTTGGCAGGAAGATAATATATTACAGGGAGACATCATCAACCCAGGAGATTGCAAAAAAACTTGCCTTAGATGGAGAGAAGGAAGGAGCTGTTGTTGTTGCTGAAACACAGACATCGGGCAGAGGAAGGATGGGAAGGAAATGGTTCTCACCCCCCCGCTCCGGCATATACTTCTCTCTGATATTAAGACCCCGAATTATTCCATCAGATGCCATCAAGATACCTCTGGTTACATCAGTGGCGGTTGCATCAGCCATAAGGGAATCCACATCTCTTGATGTTCGTATAAAATGGCCTAATGACATCATGGTGAACAATAGAAAAACAGGAGGTATACTTGTTGAATCAGCATCAGAACTGGACCTGATTAATTATATGATTGTGGGGGTGGGATTAAATGTAAATACACCGAAGGAGTTGATACCTGAAGAATTGAAAGATACGGCCACCTCTATTTCCATTGAATCAGGAAAGAAGATTCCAAGACTGAAGCTATTTCAATCAATCTTGAATGAGCTTGAGAAATATTACGATAACTTCCTGGCCAATGGATTCACTCCCATCAGGGAAGAATGGATAAGCCTTAGCAACACCATTGGAGCAAGGGTAATCATTAAAAGTCCTGGAGAACCTTCATTTGAAGGAACCGCCCTGGACATTGACCCCCAGGGCGCACTCATAGTGCAGCTATCCGATGGCACCAGGAGGAGCGTTATATCAGGAGATGTATCCCTCAGACATGTTCATTAAATCTCCTGTCTAACAAAGTCCTGACAACTCTGGGTAAACTGTATCAATTGGTCAAGTTTGTTTTTTGCCTTTCCCGAATCAATGGATTCCACCGCCCTTTCAATCCCCTCCTTCATATCAGATACAATACCTGTAACAACAAATGCTGCTGAAGCGTTCAAAAGCACCATATCTCTTTTGGGTCCCTTTTCTCCATTAAGTATCCCTCTTATAATACCGGCATTTTCCTTTGCATTCCCTCCCTTTATTTCCTCTGGTCTGGCTCTTCTGAAGCCAAAATCCTCAGGTGTTATCTCAAAGTCTGTTATATTGTTACCTTTAAGGTGTGATATCACGGTTGGACCACATATGCTTATCTCATCGTATGTTCCTCTCCCGTGGACAATATAGGCCTCTTTTGTCCCCAGTCTTCTAAGAACCTGAGCCATCTTATTGGTAAGCTCTGCTTCATAAACCCCAAGGACCTGAGCTGTAGCACCTGCAGGGTTTGTAAGAGGGCCAAGCAGATTAAATATGGTTCTTATGCCTATCTCCTGTCTTGGGCCTGCTGCATGTTTCATTGCACTGTGATACAGTGGGGCATACAGGAATCCTATGCCAATCTCCTCAATACATCTCTTAACATTCTCTATGTTTATATCAAGTTTTACACCCAGATTCATGAGCACATCTGCGCTACCACATAGGCTTGAAACTGCCCGATTCCCGTGTTTTGCCACCTTTACGCCTGCACCTGCTGCAACAAATGCTGTTGCAGTTGAAACATTAAATGTATTTGTGCCATCCCCTCCTGTTCCACATGTATCAAGTATGGTCTCATCCTCCACATTGATTTCATCTCTATCAATGTTAACAAGATTATTGTTCAGGCTCAATTTCCTTGCCCTTGCACGCATTGCCTTTGCACATCCTGTTATCTCATCAACAGTCTCTCCTTTTACCCTGAATGCAGTAATAAAAGACGCAATCTGGGCATCTGTTGCCCTTCCATCGAGTATCTCTTCCATTACCCTGAAGGATTCATCCTCTGTTAGGTGCTCTCCTTTTACAACCTTAAAAATTGCTTCTTTTATCATCTTCCTTACCTCCTTTTAATTTTATCGAAATAAAAAGGCCATGGGATTTAATTCCCCATGGCCTTATAAACAAAAAAACCATGGGGCCTGAGGAGGCAGGCCCCATGGTCTATTAGCTAAGAATTATCAGCCCTCAGGCCCAACCTCCCCAGAGGAAGCCGGGCCACCACCAGTTTCTATTTATGTTAAATAAATCTGTCATCATAGAAACCTATATTTTTTATTTACGAAAATTAATAAAATAATTGATCAATGATGTCAACCTTAATTTTCATCCGGATTAATTGATAGGAAATATACTAACTTATGGAAATTATGATCATTATGATTGAACATAATATAATATATGGAAAAAATC
>JALVMZ010000581.1 GCA_027032655.1 Desulfobacteraceae bacterium | reverse complement strand
ATGGTTGGTTTTTCACTTTCAATGGGTGGAGTTGTGTTTCAGGCGGTTTTAAGAAATCCACTGGCTGACCCATTCATACTTGGTGTATCCAGTGGTTCTGCGCTTGGCGCAGTATGCGGTATCATTATTGGATTGAGTTTTTCTTATGGTATCCCGATCATGTCTTTTACAGGGGCAATACTCAGTATCTTCCTGGTTATGGGATTGGGGTCAAGGAGGATTGGAATAGAATCCAATACGCTACTGCTTATGGGGGTTATCATTAATGCATTTTTCACTGCAATGATCATGTTCTTTATATCTGTTGTCTCTGATGATAGACTACACAGCATACTCTTCTGGTTATATGGTGATCTTTCCCAGAGCGATTTTTCTCATTTTGGCATGTTGGGTGCAGTTGTTCTGATATCATTTATAATTATTTATGGATATGCAAAGCCCCTTAATCTGATGACAGCAGGTGATGAGATGGCGGTTCAATTGGGTGTAAATGTGAATACAGCAAAGAAGGCAGTTCTCATTATTACCTCCATAGCCGTGGGGGTAATGGTCTCCTTTTCAGGACTTATAGGTTTTGTGGGATTGATTGTTCCACATCTTTCAAGGATTCTTTTTGGCTCTGATCACCGTCTGTTAATTCCTGTTTCTGCAATAGGAGGAGCGATTTTTCTAATATCTGCAGACACCCTGGCAAGGCTTATAATATCACCCTCTGAGCTACCTGTGGGAGTGATAACCGCATTTCTGGGTGCCCCTTTTTTTGTTTATCTTTTACTTAGAAAGGGTAGCGCATGGAACCAATCCTGAGCCTGAAAGAGCTGTATTTCCAATACGATGGGCTATGGGCAATAAAAGATGTATCATTTGATGTCAGGAGGGGTGAGATACTTGGCATACTTGGCCCCAATGGCTCGGGTAAGACCACATTACTTAAATTAATGTGTGGTATCCTGAGCCCTAACAAAGGGGATATCCTTCTTCAGGGGAGATATGTTCGGGAGTTCAGAAGGGAAGAGCTTTCCAGGATGATATCCATGGTCTCCCAACAGACCCACTTCAGGTTCCCATTCTCAGTGCTTGAGGTGGTATTGATGGGAAGGTTTCCCCATCTTGGAAGATTCCAGTTTGAGGGTAAAAGGGATGTGGAGATTGCCCTGAGCGCCATGAAATGGACAAACACCATTGAATTTGCCAATAGAAATATCAATGAATTATCGGGCGGGGAGAGGCAGAGAGTCCTCATTGCCCTTGCACTCGCCCAGGAGCCCGAAATACTTCTACTTGATGAGCCCACCTCCTTTCTTGATCTAAAATACAGGGTGGAGATATTCCAGTTGATATCTGAACTGAATAGAGCGCGGGATATAACTGTTATAATCAGTTCTCATGATCTTGACCTCGCATCATGCTATTGTGAACGCCTGATTATGTTAAAGCAGGGTTCAATCTTACATACTGGCACTCCCACAGAGGTTATAAATGAAGAGAATATCCAGGAGGTATATGGATGCCCTGTTCTGGTGGACACAAATCCTGCCACTGGCACACCAAGGGTAAATATAATAAAAAAGGGGTGATTGATATGGTGGAGATTTTCATAAAAGGGGGACCAATTATGTATCCCCTGCTTTTTTGTTCAATACTATCACTTACAGTCATAATTGAGAGGAGCATTTTCTGGTATATGAAAGAGAGGGCACGAAATCAACCACTTGTGGATAGTGTGCTTGAACTTGCCAGACATGGCAATTGGGATGCCATTAAAAATAAGGTTAAGGGATCAAAGGATTATGTGATAAGGGTTCTGGTAAGTGGGATATTGCACAGGGAATTTTCCATGACAAAGGCCATGGAAGCAGAGGCATCAGAAGAGATAAAAGAGATGAAACGATACCTTATACTGCTTGATACAATAATTACTGTATCCCCCCTTCTGGGAATCTTTGGGACGGTGCTGGGGATAATCTCATCCTTTGAAATGCTTGGCGCCAGTGGAATTGAGCATCCCCAGGCAGTTACATCAGGGATTGCACAGGCCCTTATTACCACAGCAGCCGGATTGGGTATAGCGATACTTACGGTTTTCCCATATAATTATTTTCATTCAAGAGTGGAGATTGCAAAGCTCACAATTGAAAAGTATGCAACAAGTCTTGAAATTCTTTATGAAAAATTAATCCAGCAGGGAACAGTAGGGGGGAATCAGGGATGAAGATAGAGCTTCGGGAACAGAAAAGACCAAGGGTGGAAATGATACCCCTGATTGATATTGTCTTTCTTCTGCTGGTATTTTTTATATATGCCATGCTTTCCATGGCAGTTCACAGGGGTATGCCTGTGCTACTTCCTGAATCCAGAAATGCAAAAATAGATAAAGAGCCTGCCATATCAATCACCATTAAAAATGATGGCTCCATATATCTTAATAAAAAGAGGATTCCCCTTAAATCCCTTGGGAAGGCATTACTCAGCCTGAAGCCGGATGAAAGACAGAAAGGGGTTCTCATTTTCGGGGATAAGGATATTACTTATCAGAGACTTTTCAGGGTCCTGGATGAAATTACTTCCTCCGGCATAGGCAGGATATCCCTTCAGGCGGAGGTAAAAGAGGAGAATTGAAAAATCTGATTGCACCATTATTGATCTCAGTGGGAATCCATCTTTTTTTATTCGAATTAAATCCTGGATGGTTGAGGAGTTCTGCAACGCCAAAATCTCAAACAAAGACCATCACATTTAATATCCTGAAACTGCCTTCAAAGAGAACAGCGGAATTGAGGAAGAATCATGCCATCATGAAAAAGGAAAAAATCCATCCAGCTCCTCTTAGAGAAAGGAAAGAATTGATCAAGAAAAGGGTATTAAAAAAGATAAAAAAGATAAAAAAGAAGAAAAATAAAGGAAAAATAAAGGAATTAAAAGCCCTAAAAGAGTTTAAAAGCCCGGAATCCAGGACCGCCCATAAAATAGAAGAGGAATCAGCACCAGAGTCTTTAAAGACCCCTGACCTGGAGCAATATCAGAGTGCATTTTACCCTTCTCAGGAGCAGGCCCAGGATATTGTATCCCACGCCCGGGTTTCTCATCTTACAGG
>JALVMZ010000580.1 GCA_027032655.1 Desulfobacteraceae bacterium | reverse complement strand
TAAGACCTGGTGTTTCTTCTATCCCTTCAAAGTCTTCCCATCTGTACACATGTGCATACACATCAAACCCTCTGTTGTTGCGGTTATCAAGCCAGACAACAACGAAAAGTGAATCATTGCCTGCAACTGAGCCTTTGTTCACTACTGTCCTGTACCACGGCTCATCAATGTCTGTCCCTATTGGCAGCTCTCCTATGATCTTGCCTGTTTCTGTGTTAAGTATAAGCCCCTTTGCCCTGATATGTTCAAGCGTAAAGTCTGTTAATAAGAGTATGGCTCTATTGTTGTGCATGATGATATCTGAGGTGTGCTCAAAAGCAGAAACTTCACCTCGGTAATTGCAAACTGCTCCATTGTAATCAAGCGTTGTATCCATTATCAGGTTGAAGTTCGTATCATACACTGCATAATTATAAAACATACCGCCCTTTTCTGACATCCCTATAACCCTATTATCCTCAATATCTCCTACAATGTAGTCTGATACGCCTGCAGGTGTTGGTACGTATACCTGATGGTAAATACTGTCATTTACATAGTAGACAAGACTGGCTGAAATCTTACCCAGAGCTACTTCTTCAGTAAATGCAATAAGGTATTTGTTTCTCTCTAAATATCGTACCTGACAGGAAGGGGTAGTTGAAAATACAACCAAAGGGATTGAATCCTTTTTAGTAAGGGTGTCATCCTTGCTTCCTAAGAGTGTCTTCTTATGTATGATTCTTTTTTTCTGAGACGTGTTTTCTGTAAACATATCTATTGTATCTCCTGAGACTTTAAAATCAATCTCTTTTAACGTAAATGCCCATTTGTCGTATTTAACGATTGTTTGAGTTATCTCCTGTCCTGTTAGGTCGTATGTCTTAAACACTATCTCATACTTATCTCTTTGAAAATTAGAAACGTCATAGCCTACTGTTACATCATTCTCTCTCATGTAAACATTGGTAAAGTAGCCTACTGAATCAATAAACTTCTTCTCTACCAATGGATTGCCTTCTCTATCAAAAATATACATATATGTCTGGTGATCTGTATCCTCAAGGCTTTTTATCTCTCTGTATACTACTGCAAACTTGCCATCCTTATTCATGCTTGTCCTTACTACTGCCTGATGATATCCTGTTGCATTACTTACCTGATGTAAAGGATTTACTGTATTACCATTCTTATCTGTTGTTATACTGTGCATGGTAAATATGGTCTGAAGATCTGTTTCATCATCAATTAAGAATATATCGTATGTGTTATCTTTCTCATTGCACCCTATTGTTGCATCGTATATTTTTTCTGTTAAGTATTTTGTGCCTGTTATATTAAGGTTATTATCCAGTGTTGTTATGTATACCTTACCTTCCTTATTGCTCCATACCACTCCTGTTTCTCTGCCTCTGAAACTCGCAATAGCATAGTTCTCCCCTGCTTCTTCGCCATTATCAAGCTCTTTGATGTCTCCCACTGGCTCAAGGTCTTTACTGAATACTCTGCAGTAGAGATGATTATCCTCTATCCATGTTACTAATAACTCCTCTTCAAGAGCGCTTGTTCCCGGGTAAAGTATGGATATATGCAGCTTACTCCCTTTACCATGATGAGTTTCTATACTATGTGGATGAACTACCTGCTTACCCAGTGTATCATACTTTACCCAGTAAATACATGAGTCATTCTGTTGGTAGTAGCCTATAATTATGCTGCCGTCTGATAACATACAGGCATCTGCATAACCATTCTCTCCTATTGGCATAGTGACTACCTTAGTAAGGCTGTCTCCCTGCATATCATAAGCCTGCCAGTAGAACCCTCTTGAGTCCATATATACCCATGCAAAGCGTTCATTGTTTGTTAAAACCTTTATCATAGGAGATTGAATAATATCATAATTTACAAAGTCAATCTTTCTTTGAAATGTTTTAACAAGTTCTCCATTATCTGAGATAATGTTTGTAATCAGGAATTTATCTTTGCCCGAATAGTCTTCAAAGCCATAAGCAACAAACACCTCATAAATGATTCCATCTTCAGTAATAACAGCATTCCCATTAGACGAGTTACTTGGCCAAAAGCCATTATATGTAATGGTAAAACCAACTGCACCTGCAGTGGCAAATGGCCTTAGAAAGAGCGTGTCATGGGGTTTGTAAACAATAAGATTAGGGTCATAATCAGATACAGTAAAGGAGGAATAAAAGAATTCCTGAGAAAAGTAGAAAAGACATCTTTCTCCTTTTGAGTTGCTCGTCAATGAAGGTCTTACAAACCAGAAATAAGTAGGTGTTTCCGAATAATCATTAACAAGTATATCGCTGCTTGCAAAAAGCATTATAAATAGCATATTACCTCCAGTATAAAGAGGAGGGCATAAGCCCCCCCCTCTCGTTAAGTGTGTTATTTTACTGGGTTCTGTTACCTTCAATAGTTCCATTAGCAGATCCATTTTGATCCGAATATTGCCATGTTCCGCGCATTTCATTAGCATTAGGTTGATAGAACTGAGCTTGCCATGTTCCGCTGTTAGGAAGCTGGGGGTTATCAGCCCACCAAATTCCATTTGTAACTCGTCCATTAGCATCAATATTACCTGTAAAACCTCCATACGCCGGTGGTGATGCATCATCATCAGTCCATGTACCAGTGATAACCTTATTACCACCAGCAGTCCTTACCGTTCCCACCCAGGATGCCCAGGGGCGTATTGTATCGCCGTCAGGAGTTACAAGATAGCCTGTTGCATGACCTTCCCATATTTCATAAGAGGTTAAAATCTCATATAGATTATCTTTGCCAGTATTCCTACTGGATAACTGCGGCTTGAACAGTTTGTTCCTGTAACCACCATTTGTAGCCGCTACAAATGTAAAGGTAATAGTTATAAAAACTACTATTACCACAATTTTCAAGTGTTTAAATTTTTTCATTATATCCTCCTTATTTTATTTTTTTATTGTTATATTTTTGTTTTTCTTTCATTTTTTTAAAATAAAATTATCCCCTCGTGTCATGTGCATGGCACGAGGCTTATGGAGGATGATCTGAAGTCTGAACTTTCAAACATAAATTTTTGCACCTTTTAATTGAAAACGAAAGTATACGTATAGTATAGTATAGTATAGTAT
>JALVMZ010000579.1 GCA_027032655.1 Desulfobacteraceae bacterium | reverse complement strand
TTGAAGTGATAAAACGTCATCCTGTTATAGGATGTAATATTATCTCACAACTTGCGATGTGGTCAAATGAAAGAAAAATCATAAGACACCATCATGAAAGATGGGATGGAACAGGTTATCCAGATGGATTAAAAGGAGAAGATATCCCAGTATTTTCAAGGATATTATCTGTTGCTGATGTATATGACGCACTTACATCTAATCGTTCATATAGAAAAAAGATGCCACAGAAGGTGGCAATAAATATAATTCAAGAGAATGCTGGCACACAATTTGATCCAGAGATTGTAAAGGTTTTCTTAAAATTATATGATAAAAATATCATACATGATATAGCTCAATCAAATTAGCATCTTCTCCAGAATAGTTGATTCTTAAGTCAGATTTAATAGAGGCTATCCGGGTCTTTGTTTCCGCTCAGAAGTCTCCCATCCCGCCATTCGCTACAACAAAGACCCGGACAGCCTATCAGGTGGATGGTATCAACATTTCGCGGCTTTATCAGGCACCAAATTACAGATAATTTCGTAATCAGTAACATTAAAGTTGCTCACTTCATCAATACGATAATTTGGTGCCTGATCGGAAGTTCTCGGAGCCATGGATGGCGGAGCGAACGGAAGCGAAAGGACGATACCATCCGCCTGATTTCTTCTATATGTTCCATTATAATTATATTCAATCATAATGATCATAATTTCCATAAGTTGGTATATTTCCTATCAATTAATCTGAAACCCTTATTTTTTATCTTTAAGGGACAGTTCTATTAATCTATCAAGGAGTTGACCCATGGACATCCCTGCCACCCTTGCTGATAAGGGAAAAAGACTGGTCTCCGTCATCCCGGGGATGGTATTTGTCTCAAGCACATAGATATTATCATCTCTAATTATCATATCTGTCCTGCTCCACACCCTGCACTCAAGGCCCCTGTGAGCGGTTATTGCATAGTGCTTTGCCTTTTCCGAAATGGAATCCGATACCCGGGCAGGGCATATCTCTCTGGTGGCACCAGGTGTGTATTTGGCTTTATAGTCAAAGAATCTGTATTCCCCCTGAGGCACTATCTCCACTAAAGGGAGTGTCTCAAGTTGGGTGTTCCCGATAACAGGACATGAGACCTCTATCCCTTCAATATACTCTTCAATAATTATCTCACCGTCAAAGGAGAAGGCATATTCGATTCCCTTTGCGAGTTCTTCTTTTCCTGTGCATATGGAGGTTCCGATGCTGGATCCTTCACCGACCGGTTTTACAATGGTTCTATCTCCCAGGAGATCTATTATATCTTCAACTGAAATCCTCTCGCCTCTTTGAAGAATAATATCTCTCGGAACCTTAAGTCCCTCTGCCCTGTAAATCTTTTTTGAAATCTTTTTGTTCATGGCCATGGCACTACCCAGAACACCTGATCCCACAAAGGGAATATCCAGTATCTCAAGCAAACCCTGAATGGAGCCATCCTCTCCCATCTTTCCATGAAGAAGGATAAATGCTATGTCTATTTCGTTCTTCTGGTTTATGAGGTCCATGAGTTCATGTTTGGGATCATATCTTTTTATAATATACTTTTCAGGATTAAGTGCCCTGGATACAGCGTCTCCACTCTTAAGTGATACATCCCTTTCCTTAGACCAGCCCCCTGATATAATTGCCACCTTTAGCCTTTTCATTAAATATGCCCCTCTTAATTTGGAATTTATAAAATTTCATACCGCAGAATTTTTTCAAGGACAATGAAATTTTTTTTTTGATGTTTATTCTTCTTCTTTGAAAATATGTAACAAAGATAAGGGGTTATCTTTTACAAAGCGGTCAATTTCCAAAAAAACATCATAAAAAAAATGAAAATCCATAAAAAACGGAAGAAATTAATGAAATATCAAGAACGGATTTTGTTTAATATTTTTCAACCATGGTGATAATGATTATAAGTGTTTGATTTTTATAAAGATACTTAAATAGAAAAATCATTACTCTAAACTGCATCTTATTGAACTTCATACGATAAATCCATTATTTTCATCGACTTAGAATGATGTCAATAATCATGGAAAGCTAACTTTCATTTCTCCATAATGGACTTTGACAACAGGGCAATCATCATATAAATAGCAACTCCATTGCTTGGGGCATCTCTGATTTATTAACCTCCCTCAAAAATGGAGACAACATATCATGGGAACCTTATGGGATACCCTGAAAAATGAGATAAAAGCAGAGATCCCTGAGAGGATATTTTCCATATGGCTTGAGCCCATTAAAGTCCTTAATGAAAAGGATCATCATCTAATCCTGGGATGTCCTAATAGATTCTCAAAGAACTGGATTCAGGAAAACTACCTTGATATTTTAAACAGATACCTGGAAAAGGTAGGGGGAAGCAAATACAGTCTGGAATTAAGGGTCATGCCTTCAGTTAAGAGGGGCTCATCCATATATCAGTTTGAAAATGACAGACAACTGGCATTCCCTTCCATCTCAAAGAATGGAAGAAACCTTGGTAGATGGCTTAATAAGGATTTCACCTTTGAAAGATTTGTGGTGGGGAAGTGCAATGAATTTGCATATAACATCTCAAAGGCCGTGGCAACAGGTGCCTATTTGAACTATGATTCCTTTTTTATGATATCAAATACAGGTCTCGGGAAGAGTCATCTCTCCCAGGCCATTGGAAACACCATCCTGGATTCTCATCCCACTTTAAAGATATGCTATATAACGGCAGAGGACTTTATATCAGAGATGATCTATGCGATCAGAAATAACAGGATTGAAGAATTTAAAGAGAAATACAGAAAGAACTGTGATGTGCTTCTTCTGGAAGATGTGCACTTCCTGGGTGGAAAGAAAAAGACCCAGATTGAGCTGTGTCATACCCTTGAGATACTCACAAATTGTAAAAAGAGGATAATATTTACAAGCGCCCTTCTCCCCAAGGATATTCCCAATATAAACAGCGAACTTAAATCCCGTATGACCTCTGGGATTATTACCACCATTGAGAGGCCTGACTTTGATACCCGAGTGAGGATAATAAAAAGGAAGTCAAAGGAACAAAATCTTGCGCTTTCAGATGATATAATAAGACTGCTGGCATCTTACCTCAAAAAGGATGTGAGACAGATGGAGAGTGTAATCAGGTCTCTCAAAGCAAAGTCAGAACTCATGGGTATCAATATAACCAGGGATATTGTTAAAGAAGAGATAAAATGTCGAATATCAAAGGAATCCCTTGAAAACGACATTGAAGAGATAAAAAAGGTGGTATGTGAATACTTTAAAGTGGAAAAAGAGATGCTGGAGTCAAAATCCAGGAAAAAGGAATACTCATATCCGAGAAATGTCTATGCATATCTCTGCAGGCACCTGACTTCAGAGACCTTAGAAAATATAGGAAAATCAATAAAGAGAAATCATTCTACCGTAATCTATGCATCTGAAATCATAGAGAAGAAGATGAAAACGGACAGAAAGATCAAACACCAGGTTATGTTCTTAAAGGATAAGATAAAGGGGCTTATTAATAGAGCCAGTTAAACAAAACAGATCCTACGATAATGGGGTATATCCGAAAAAAGTTCATTCTTTATCTACTGATAGCCTTCCTGAGCATGGTTTCAATCTATGTCTTTTTCATAGGTATAATATGTATAAATATTGGTATTATGAATACAGGTCAAAAGGGATTCTGGATGCCTTTATTTGTTGGGCTTTTGATCAGTTATCTAACAATAAGGGGATTTCTTCTCCTTATCAGTATGGCAATATCTCTGTTTAAGGACCGTGGAATAATAGACCGCCATCTCAGGTCTTAACCCTCTTCTCTATCTTTGTAAAAGGATACCAGAAATTCCTCATCCTTGGGTGAAAGATTAAACTTTAAAGATGCCTCCTGAATAAGTGCATTAATATCAGAGGCGTTTCTCTCTGATAATTCCTCAGAAATCCATCTTATTGCCTGTCTTATTTTTTCGCCCTTTGGTTGTAAGGTTGACATCTCTATTCCTCATTTAAATAACTCAAGAGCTCTGTTATAATAAATAATCTTTGTATCAATTCTGCAAAGCTCTCTGTTTATAGAGCTCAGAATAACAGAAATCATAATTAATTCAAGTAAAAGATTATGAAAAGGATAATCTTAAAAACAGGTATTATAATAGCTATCCTTATTTTAGCACCACTTTCAGGCATCACAATAACCGGATTACCATTAAGACAATATCTTCAATTCCCACCAAAAACCCTGTATGTGAAACATACGGGATTTTCATGGCCTGTGTTTCTTGGCTACCTTATCCTTATTATTTTAATAGTATCTGGAATATTACTTGTTTACATCAGAAAAAAAGAGAAAATTAATGATAAGAGAATCCATGACTCCCCTCTCCCCTGGTGGGGATGGGCAGGTATCATATTCGGTGTTATATCATGGATACTGGCATGGACAAGGTTTGATTGGTTTTCTCCATTTCAGAGGCACACATTTACTCCACTGTGGCTATCCTATATCCTGACCATAAATGCAATTACCTTCTCAAGGAAGGGAACCTGCCTCATGCTGAGAGAAACAGGTATGTTTTTATTGCTCTTCCCGATTAGTGCCGGTTTCTGGTGGTCATTTGAATATCTGAATCGATTTGTTCAGAACTGGTATTATTTAAGAGCTGATATAGGTCCTCTTCATTACTTCATCTCTGCCACAGTTCCCTTCTCTACAGTGCTGCCTGCTGTCCTGAGCACAGCAGAACTGCTTGGTAGCACACCAATCATAAAAAGATTATCCAGTGTATCCATTAAGAGAGCACAGGGGGGAAGAGTATTTCATATTACAATTCTTATACTTTCAATAGCAGGCCTTACCCTTATTGGAGTCTGGCCAGATATTCTATTTCCACTTCTCTGGATATCTCCCCTTCTCATCATTACATCCATTCAGGGGATATTTCATGAAACACATATATTACTATCTTTTAAAGAAGGGAGATGGGATTATATAATGGCACCAGCACTATCTGCACTTATGTGTGGCTTTTTTTGGGAGATGTGGAATTATCTAAGTTATGCAAAATGGAAATACACTCTTCCCTATGTCCACGCCATCCAGATATTTGAGATGCCTCTTCTTGGATATGCAGGATATCTTCCTTTTGGACTTGAATGCGTGGCCATTGTGGAGCTCTTTTTTGGAAGAGAGCGAGTTGAGAAGATTTTTACTTAATTTTCACCATGCCATCGGGAACCAGATACCAAAATTTTCTTGACAAACAATCTGTGAAGAAAATAGGAAATGAGGGAATCAATGCCCTTTTTAATTAACCAATAGGAGGAATAAATGATATACAGAGTTGCACATCATGTTCTTGTGGCAAGGAATGGGAAATTAGTTTCTATACTTATTATGGTGAGCATGGTGATACTCTTTTCTATCCCATGCTATGCCAGCAGCCTCCGGCCAGATGCATTAGAAATAATGGGGGGGCATATCTGGTCACCGGTAATCTATAAGACTCAAAGGCACACCATTAACTATTATATAATTGATGTGAGGGGTGAATTATTCCATTTCAAGCAATCATTTTCTTTTCTCATGGGAATGAATTATGCAAATGCCACAAAGGGAACTGATGGCTTTATGGCCGGTTTTACCCTGTTTTTGAGATATAACTTTTTACCATTTAATACTGGTATCTATCCATATTTCCAGATAGGGGCAGGAATCCTCTATAATGATATTTATGAGGACTACAAACAGGATATCATTGGAAATAATATAGAATTCAATCCCCAGGCAGCATTAGGATTTAAATACCCCATCACTGAAACTTCTTGCCTCAATTTTGAACTCCATTATCAGCACATCTCAAATGCCGGTCTGGATGATAGAAATATAGGATTGAATGGTGCAGGATTTTTATTTGGAATATCCTTTAAATTTAATCCATAAAACCTGATTCCATAATATAAGAGTCTTTAAAATAACCCGGACTTAATAATTAAGTGAAAATAGAGGGATATGCCCAGGAACCACCATTATTTTGACAGGGGTATATCCAAAAAAGTCCCCATCCACCTGAACAGGCACCCTCTCAGTGGAGCTAATCTGGAGAGCTTTAGTGTTCACATATTTCATTCCCTTTATTTTCATTGGAACTCCCAGAAGAGAAAGCACTGCATAATTAATAATTGCGGAAGAGTCGCCCTTTTCAAACATACATATATCAATCATACCGGAATCTAACCTGCCCCTGTGTGTGACCTTAAATCTCCAACCATAGTGCGAACAATTCCCCACAACCACCAATCCACACTGAAAATGCTCTTCATTTACTGTGACGCTGATCTTCTTCTCTTTATATCTAATTATAGTCTCCAAAAAGGGAATAATATATCCTTGATATCCCTTAAAAGTTCCTCTTTCTTTCATAATTCTAAGCACCTCTCCATCAAATCCAATGCCTGCACAGAGGAGAAATCTCCTGTTATTTATCAGTCCCATATCAGCTTTGACTATCTTACCTCTTTCTATAAGATTCAGGGCTGATCTCAATCCCTCTGATATCCCAAGCTCCTTTGCTATGGAATTGGAAGTTCCCCAGGGAATAAGCAGAATGGGTGCCTTAGATGGGTCTTTTAATCCATTTATTACACAGTTAAGGGTTCCATCTCCCCCACCTACAATCACTGCACCTTTTTCATCACCCAGCTCCTTAGCAGTATTCATTATCTTATCAGGATCACACTGTAGATAAAACTCTACATCAAATCCTGAATTCCTGAGTTCTTTTAGTAACCATTCAATCTTCCATCTACTCCAGGCTCTGGAAGATTCAGGATTTCCAATAAAAAGGAGATTCTTGTCTCTAATGATCTTTTTGAAATTATAAAACCCCATTATCCCGAATTACCTGTGCCATTATGATACCACATAAATGGAGAAATATTATACAGCAAACAATGCTCAGGGTGGATACAAATTATACAATAACAAATTACATGCCCATCAACAATTATCCTGATAATTTTAAGATTTGATGCTCCAGATTTCTTAACCAATTAAGATTACTGATAATTTCCCTTCCTTTTGTTCATATAAAAATTATCTGATCTATCTGGCATATAGGTTGCATTATAAGATAGGCAAATATTTAAAAAAGGAGGTTCAGGATGAAAAGATTATTAATAATTACAGGAATCATAATGCTTGTGGCCATGATAACAATACCGGCAATAGCATTTGGTCCACATGGAAGATGGGGAGGACATATGATGGGGCCATGGGCAGGGACAAACAGTCCTTACATGAATCCCTACACAGGAAGGCACTCCAATTTAACAGATGAGCAGAGACAAAAAGTTGATAAGCTTTTACGAAAGTTCTATGAAGACACACAGGCTCTACGAAGCAGACTCTGGACAAAGAGATCAGAACTGAATATTCTAATTTCTCAGGCAAACCCTGATACTTCCAAGATAGACGCCCTTCAGAAGGAGATATCTGATCTTCAATCCCAGCTAATGAAAAAAAGGATTGATCTTCGTATTCAGCTTAAAAAGATCGCCCCTGAGCTTGCACAAAATGGTGGATATGGAATTACTCCAGGTCCCTGGCAGAGAAGAATGGGCAATTATGGATATAGACCTGGTGCATGGTGTGGCCCATACCAAATGGGCGGTTATGGATATGGTCCTGGTGCCTGCTGGTATTAAACCCCAAGTATAAAGGAGGTGGAGTGTTACTCTGCCTCCTTTTTCTCTGAAAGCCCCTGCGTTCTCATCATCCCGAGGGAATTGGGATGATGGAACTCTTCATCCATATCCACAGTGTGACATACAGAACACCTTCTATTTGCTCCTATGGGATAAGGCTTCCCCTGATACTGAAGGGGTTGAATATTTTCAAGCTTCATTGAGTATGGGTTATTTGATGGGTAAAGAGCATGCATTGTCCCATGACAGGCCATACACAAAATACCTGCATCATCTGTCCTGTCCCTGAATGGAATCTCACTGAATTTATTAAATCCTGATGAATACTTCCCGGGAGGGCCATAATCTTCATGACAGTTGAGGCAATCAGGCATATCCATCCATGCCCTTCTTGGGATTATACTCTTTTCTTTATTGGATAAGAGATGGTTTAACAGCCTTTGAGCACCTGCCCTTCCATCTCTTCTTTGATTTAACAGAAGACTGATTGAATGCTCCACCATACTGCCATGACACTCCGAACATCTCATGCCTGATATGCCATGAACTCCTCTGAAGGCCCTGGTCCATCCATCAGGTGCTGTTGGATGACATAGGTTACATGCCCCTTTTATATCTCCAATGTAAATTGCATGAAATCCGTGTATTGCCGATGATAGATCCATGGGCCCCTGTTTTTTATCTTTCTTTGAATCATGACAGGAATGACATTTTACCTTCTTTCCATGTCGTATCTTCTTAATTAACTCTGTTTTGCTTATCCTGTCATGGGTCTTAATTATATCAATGGCTGTTTCATCTGAAAGATATGGTGGCCGAATACTGTCCAGATATCCACCGTGACACATCCCACATCCTGTCTCCGTGGATATGGGAGCAGTGCATATGGTCTTTGCAAGGATTATTCTCCTTTTCTTTTCTACTGCAACAACTTTTATAACCGGATATGGATTAAACCCTTCATCATCTTTGAAAGGTGAAAGCTTTAATCCTGGTGATTCAAAAAAGGGGGCATTCTCGGTTTCAATCAATCTCATCCTGCGCCATTTTGCTTCAGTTGATTTCTTTGAATTCATTTTATCCATTAAAGCATAATATATCTCTATATCATTTGATATAATCTCTGGACTCTCGTCTCTTCTTATCACAATTGCCCTTATCTTCACATCAGGAGTTTTAACTTCAAAATACCTGTTATCATATCTAAGAGCTATCCCATTAACTGGCCATGCAAGTATAATGTATTGTTGCTCTTCCCTGAATTCAGGCACTTTTAGTTTAATGGATGGCAATCTTATGGGCACAGACACCTTTTTATAAGGCTTGATTAATGCATTTAGCATATAGTTTGCAAGGGCACTCATCTCATCCGGGGTTCCAAGAAAAGGTGGCATATATGAGTTTAGCTTTCCCTGCCCTTTAAGAAGTGACTCTAAAGCTACCAGTGTCCTGTATTTTTTAATCTTGGGTATTATATTATTCCAGATACCACCAACACTATGGCAAGAAAGGCACTGATGATTAAATAGCTCTTCACCTGCCCGGAGTTTATCTTGCACTACCCTCCTGTCCACCCATTTTGCGGTCTTTAGATATCCATTCTCCATAATGGCATTCTTATCGCTTATGGGTATGGAATTTGAATACATGGAATTATAAATTACATATGGTCTTCTTGCAGATTCCCTTATCCATTCAAAACATCCCATATATATCAGTCCAGAAATGAGCAGTAATACATTTATTGCTGTGGCTGGAATTCTGAACTTGATTAGATTTATCAATATGCCCAGCATAAAAATGACAGGCATAATCCAGATGAATATCCTCACAAAAGGCACTATTTCAGGGGATCCCCCAAGCACCATATGTTTTGAAATTGAACCTATTGAGTTTAAATACCAAACAGAGACAAAGGGCAGAATAACAATGGGTATGGTTATCCACCCTGAACAGTATCTATACATCTTTTGCCTTGAGCTTTTATCTAAAACTATATGAGTGGTTATGAGTCCAAAGATACCTGCTATTAGTATTGATATGGTGCTTCTGAAAAAAAGAGAGGGTAAAAAGGATGGATTAAAGAATCCATGCCAGAATGAGCCTGTCTCAGTCCACTTACCTGGTGTTAGCATGAAGGTTACGATTCCATTTATTATAAAAAGTGAGCACCACGCAAAGATAAAGTAGAGCCATCCAATTATCAGGTGGTCTTTCTCGGAGAGTTTTTCAAATGTATAGTAGTAAAGAAACAGAGATACTATCTCAAGGGTAAAAAATATCCATTCAATTGCCCATCCAAAGACAAAAATATGTATTAATCTGGATGTGGCATATGGGTTTACCAAGGAAATGGAAAACCATATGCCCACACCTGTTACATTTCCAAAGACAAGTGTAAGAAGTAGAAAAAACTTTGTATGCCTTTTTGTATATTCGAGTAAATGCCTGGATTTTTCCCTGTGGGCCTTAATCTCGCTTAAGATGAGAAATAGAGAACCTCCAACAGCAAAATGTGAGACATATACATGAATTATAGAGATAATCGCAATTAAAAGTCCCCCACCAATACCCGGTATAATCCAGACAGGATAATTCAATCTCTAATCCTCCTCTTCTGAACAAACCTTATCATGAGATAGATAGTAATTATTCCTGCAACCAGAAACATAACAAATAAAAGAAAAGGGATAAGCTGTGCTTTTACGGGTATGGCATTCTTTTCAAAATATGGAGCAATATATAAACTCCTCAATTTATCCCTTATAAGCACCATAATCACTATGGTAAGAAGTGTCCATCCTGCACATGGGAAAAGTTTTGCTTTAAACGAATAGAATATAGAAATTAATGAAGTGAAGATACCTGCAACCAGCAATACAGTATGAATAATATCTCCTCCCATGAAGACCTCTATTATATCCACTGGAATGTGTGATAAAAACCATACTCCTACGATTGTCTGAATAATCGTTGCCCCAGCAAACCACCTTAGCCCTAAGGGAATACCAGCAGCCTTAATCCCTGGACTGTCTTTCCCCTTTTTCCATGAGATAATGGAAATTGTAAGTCCACCCAATGCGATTGATGCCATCATGAAATGAAGATATCTGGGCAATAACACGGGGTCAGAAATATTAAGAACTGTTCCCCCTTTGTTTTCAAAATATACTGTCCAATGGTCGGGGCGTAGCATAAGTGACATATTATTTGAGTATATAAATCCGATAAACAAAAGGATTAAAACACTTATTATTATGTAATATACTCTGTTTATCTTATAGCTGTTTTTCTTCAGATCATAAATATAGACACCATAATATGCTATTATAAGAAGAGGTATCACAATTAACCAGAACTTTGCCATTAAGACCGAACTTACATAAAAGAACTGTCCATACAGTAGTTGAAGGAATAAGAGAGGCGGTATTCCTAAGTTTATGGCAAATGCCATAATAAAAGGAATCTTATGGGATATCTCCTCGGATATCTGTGATCGCCCTCTTATATGGTAAAACGTAGTTATTATTCCAAGCCCAAGGGTTATATTCATGGAAATGATATGTAGCACAAATGTAAATATAAGAAGGACATGTAGCCACTCAAAATTAAGCGGCAGCGTATCAGGAGAAGGTATGAGCTCGAAAGGATTCATGTCAACCTGTGGACATAAGTTCAGGTTTGAATTCCAGTTGACTTTGAACTATCCAGTGAAGATGAACCCTTTTCTCTCAATTTGGGTCTTAAAACCTCTTTTAAAAAGAGGAGGGCTTCCTGTTCATCATTATCCATGAGTATGGATTCAATCCTCATTACCTCCTGGGGACCCAGTTCTATCACTATTTTTGTCATTTTTTCACCTCTCCTTTATATCTGTCAGTCACCAATTTAAAAAGTCTTTCTGACAGATACATTTCCAAAAGGACTTTTCCATTGAAGAGCATTACAGCCTCATCTTCATAAGGTGTTCAGAGTCAATCTCTTCTTATCCTGATGAAAGAATGCCATCTCACCAATTGCTGAACCAATAATATTTCCATTAAACCTGCTCTTTAATTCCATAATTTTATAATAAATCCATTTAAAATCGGGGTCAAGACCATCATTTAATCCCGTTTTAGGCTCTATAATGGGCAATTATGGACTCAAAATGTCCGAAAAATGCTATTTTATTGGGTTTTCATGTCATTTTATTGTTGAAATCTTTAATTTTTTTTATTATGGTAGCTAAAAATTTTTTAAAGAAAGGAGGAGAGAGGCAGATGAATAAGGGTGATCTTGTAAACGAAGTGGCAAAAGTGGTGTGTTCTAAAAAAGAGGCCCAGGCTGCAGTTGACTGTGTGATTAATACAATTACAAAGGCCCTTAAGAAAAAGGACACGGTCACTCTGGTTGGTTTTGGCACATTTAAAGTTGTAAAGAGAAAAGCAAGGAAAGGAAGAAACCCCCAGACAGGAGAAGAGATCAAGATCAAGGCAACAAAGGTCCCAAAATTCGTCCCTGGCAAAGCACTGAAAGCTGCGGTAAAATAACACCACATCCCCTACTAACTACTAAATCCCTACATGGCCCCTATCAGGACATCCTGATAGGGTTTCTATTTGTATATCAAATATCTCTCCCTTATATCCATAAATTCTGATAATTCCCCCTTCCAGCATGATTCAATCTCTGAATAAGGAGTGCCTTTTTCCAGTTCCTGCCTTATCCATCCACACCCAAGCAGTATATCAATTGGCATCTTCTCATATTCATATTCATATGGCGGTTCTTTCCACATGAAATGATCGGAATACAGTTCAATAAGTGCCCTCAAAATAATAAGTCCGGTTTTAAATGGATGAAATCTGGTCCTATCCATTATATGAATCTGTATTCCCTCACATATCTTTCCCTCATATTTATCAAATGTGGGCTCAAATACATGGAACCTGAATACCTGAGCACCATCAGATATGGAATTCAGGTGCCTGGTTAATTTGAGGCCATCTATCCATGGGGCTCCTATCACCTCAAATGGAGTTGTGGTGCCCCGTCCTTCTGATACATTTGTTGCCTCAATCAGACATGAGCCAGGATATACGAGAGCTGTATTAATACCTGGCATATTGGGAGACGGTGGAACCCACGGATATGTGAGCTGATCAAGATACTTTGTCCTGTCCCAGAAGGCCATGGGGAGAAGATATAATTTAACATCTGGATAAAAGTGCCCTTTAAAATAGGATGCTATCTCACATACTGTCATTCCATGTCTGATGGGTAATGGATGAATGCCCACAAAGGATGAGTATTTCATATCCAGCACTGGTCCTTCAACACTTACGCCGTTAATGGGATTGGGCCTATCTGCAACTATAAGCGGTATATCCGTCCCATCAAGGGAACTCATTACCATTGCAAGGGTCCATATAAAGGTGTAGTATCTGGTGCCCACATCCTGGAGATCATAGATTATTATATCTATATCCCTGAGTATCTCGGGGGGAATTTTGCGGTTCTTTCCGTATAGACTATAAAATGGGAATTGGAATCTCCGGTCCTGGTAGGATTCCCATTCAATCATGTTTGCCTGGGTATGACCCCAGATACCGTGCTGGGGGCCAAATACCGCTTTGATCTCATAGTGATACTGGTCTTTATATCTCTGGAGATAGAAAATGGTATGAGAAAAATCGGATAGAACCGATGCCTGATTTACAACAAGTCCCAGCCTTTTCCCTTTAAGCAATGCCGAGTAATTATCAAACAGGTATTCAATCCCGGGTCTCTGCTCCATGATATTTCCTGAGTCAGTCTTCGATAATATCCTTCAGCGCGGTTTCTAAATCAGGATATTTAAAATGAAATCCCATGTTAAGGAGTCTTTTAGGGATCACTCTCTGACCATGAAGTATAACATTTCCCAGTTCTCCAAATATCATCTTTATCATAAATCCAGGAACAGGCGGAAATACTACCCATCTATTCATAACCCGTGCAAGGGTGAGGGTAAACTCCCTGTTCTTAACAGGGGCCGGGGCAGTGCAATTTATTATGCCATCTTCTTCCCTTTCCATCATGAAAAGAAATATATTTGCAAGATCCCTCTCATGGATCCAGGAAAACCACTGTTTCCCTGAACCAATCGGGCTTCCAAGATTGTATTTAAATAAGGGCAGTATCATCTTAAGCATACCGCCCCCCTTTCCCAGCACTATCCCAAATCTCATTATTATGACCCTTGTCCCTTTTTCTCTTGCAGCAAGCGCCGCCCTCTCCCAGTCTCTGGTAAGCTCTGCCAGAAAATCATCTCCAGGCCCTGCATCCTCAGTTAATTCCTCATCTTCTCTGAATCCATAGTATCCCACTGCCGATGTGCTCATAAGTAGTTTTCCTCTGCCATCTTCAATGGCATCTACAATGTTTTTTGTGGTATTTATCCGACTCTCTCTTATGATTCTCTTCTTTTTTTTGGTCCATCTGGTAAAGATCGACTCCCCTGCCAGATTAATTATTATGTCATGCCCTGGAACATATTCCTGCCACCTGCCTGCCCTGCCGGGATCACCATGGATATAATTTATCCCCCCCTCTTGAGGGGTAAGTTTTTCTCTTCTGCTTAAAATGGTAACACTACATCCCTTTTTTATAAGTGCATGTGTTATGGTCCTTCCCACAAAACCGGTGCCACCAGTTATAAACACCTTCATATTACTTCCTGCCTCAGTTTAACAATTCTTTTAAAGTATCCCTCTTATGGATGCCTATTCTTGTAAGGGCAAAATCATATTTAACAGGGTCATCGGGGGATATGCGGGAGAAATTATGCGTTATTTCAAGTGCAGTCCTGATTCCTGTGGAACCCCTTTCTGTAAATCCCATGAGCCTGCATATCCTGTGCATATGGGTATCAAGGGGAATGATAAGAGATGACCTGGGGATATCATCCCAGGTGCCCGGGTCAACAGAATCCCTTCTTACCATCCATCGGAGATACAGATTCAGCCTTTTACATGCACTTCCCTTTGATGGATCAGGTATAAGTGTCTTTTTACTATTATGACTTCCCATTTGTGAGTATATTTCATGCACAAAAAGGTCTAATGCCTCTGGCATGGAGTTCGCCTGCCTGAATTTTGAAGAGAAACACTCCCTTATTGTTCCATATTTTCTAAGAAGTGCTTTTAATCCAAAAAGCAGCCTTGATAATTCCTCTCCTTTGGTAAATCTATGGCAGAATCCTTCAAACACATCCATAAGTTGTTTATATTCACACCTGAAGATATACTCATAAGGGCATTTACCCATCTTATCAAGCACAAAGGATACACTCCGAAGTATCTGCTCCACCCTGCCATAAGCAAGGGATGATGCAATAAAACCCACCACCTCCCTGTCTCTCTCTGATGGGTAGTTGTATAAAAATTCCAGCGGATCAGGGTGCACGAATCTTCTGTGGTTATATTTTTTATAAATGTCCTCCAGTTTCTTTCTTGTAATTCTCATGATTTCTTTAACAGGATATCATCTCTAAGGAGGCTCTGGCAATATCTCTTATCCTGAAATCCTCTATACCTTTATCAGTATAAAGCTGAAATATCCGGTCTGAGTTTATAAATTCCTGGATCAATGGACATGCCTCTTTTATCTTCATAATCCCTGAGGTCCATATTGCAGTCCCCTTTACCTGATGGGATTCTGAGGCAATGGAATCCAAAAGATAAGGCACTGCATCCTTTACCGATTCCTGATCCCTTTGTGCCACCCTGCCTATGGCCCATATCGCCCCGCTTCTTAAACTATCGGTTTCAAGATAATTACCCTCTGGCATGATATATGATATAAGAATCTTTATGAATTCTTCTGAAAGTTGCTTATTCAGATACATTATCTCCCCCATCAACTCAGGAACCCCCCAACCAATACCACCAGATTCATCGTTCAGGTGCCACATGAGCCTTCGCATAATAATCCTGGCAGATTCCATATCTTCTGAAGCAAGTTCTGATACCACAACTCCACCACATCTTATTGCCTTCCATCTTATATCCGGGTCCCCATGGCACAGGAAGGAGATTAACGGGTTTATCACCTTTCTGGGATTGTATCTTTTAATTATTTTGATGGCATCTTCAAGGGTATGGGTCTTAAGCAGATCAATTATATCATTTTTATTTATTCTCATTTCTCAGATTTCTTAGCCTCCCATCTCTTATCCATGTAATAAAGAATAGGCACCGCCATCCTGGATAAGAGGAGGGACGCCACCTCACCTGCCATCAATGATATGGCAAGACCTTGAAAAATGGGATCAAACAGGATTACAGAAGCTGCCACCACAACAGCCAAAGCGGTCAGCATCATGGGTCTGAAGCGGACAGCTCCTGCATCAATCACTGCTTCATTCAAGGGCATACCCTGAGACCTTCTAAGTTCAATAAAATCCACCAGGATTATGGAATTCCTTACCACAATTCCAGCACCTGCAATAAATCCTATCATGGAGGTGGCAGTAAAGAAGGCATTTAGAAGCCCGTGACATGGAAGAATCCCCACAAGGGAAAAGGGTATTGCAGCCATGATAACCAGTGGTGTGCTAATGGACTGAAACCATCCCACAATAAGGATAAAAATCAACACAAGCACAACCCCAAAGGCAATACCCAGATCCCTGAATACCTCATAAGTGATATGCCACTCTCCATCCCATTTAAGAGCAAAGTATTTATCTGTGGAGGGCAATGAAGCTGTATATTGCTTTATCTCATATCCCTCAGGCAGTTTTATTCCCTTTATCTTCTTCCACATGCCCAATATAGCATACACGGGGCTTTCCTTCTCTCCTGCAACATCTCCTATTACATACACAACCGGCATAAGATTCTTATGATAAATACTCTTCTCTCTGGTCCTCTTCTCTATCCTGACAAGATCTGATAATGGCACAAGTTGACCTGTGGAAGATGCTATTTTTATCGAAGATAGCCTGTCTATCCCTGCCCTCATCTCCAGGGGGAGCCTTAGGATGATATCCACATCCTCTTTTTCCTCATCCCTGTGAAGCAGACCCACCTTTAATCCCCTGAGAGCAAGCTGGAGGGTCTTTGTGATTCTCTCCGTGCTTATCCCATGGAGTGCAGATTTCTCTTTATCCACCAGGATATTTAATTCTTCCTGATCCGCCTCCATATACCAGTCCACATCCACCACACCGGGGGTCTTTTGAAATATATCCATGACCTTTTTGGCTATCTGTCTCTGTCTTTCATAATCAGGGCCATAAATCTCTGCAACAAGGGTTGATAGCACAGGGGGGCCAGGGGGGACCTCTGCTATCTTAACTCTTGCCCCGTATCTATCACCTATCTCTTTTATAAATGGCCTTATTCTCTTGGCTATGTCATGGCTCTGTGCCTTTCTCTCAGATTTATCAACAAGATTTACCTGTATGTCAGCCACATTTGAGCCTGACCTCAAATAATAATGTCTAACAAGACCATTAAAATTAAAAGGTGCAGGTGTTCCCACATATATCTGATAATTCTTCACCTCATTGACTCTGGAAATGTATGAGCCCATCTCAAGGGCAACAGATGCCGTATCCTCAAGCGTAGCGCTCTCAGGCATATCAATTATTACCTGAAACTCACTCTTATTATCAAAAGGAAGCATCTTTACCTTAACAAATCCTATGGGCACAAGAATTATTGAGCCAATCAGCAACAGCACTATTCCACATATGAATATAAAGCCCAGCGCAGGTCTATTAATAAGCGGAGACATTACTTTTCGGTAAAATCTGACGCTCCAGCCCTCTGTGGTTTCTATCTTGTGCTGCATCCCCTTACCCTTCAGGAGTCGAAGTGATGCCCATGGTGTTACAATAAATGCCACCATCAGGGAGAAGAACATGGCAGCAGATGCACCTACAGGAATGGGTCGCATATATGGCCCCATCATCCCCCTTACAAAGGCCATAGGAAGTATGGCAGATATTACGGTAAGGGTTGCAAGTATGGTGGGATTCCCTACTTCATCAACCGCTTCTTTAGCAATCTGACTAAGTGGCCGCCCTTTATTCTCAGGCAACCTGAAGTGACGGACCATATTTTCCACCACCACTATGGCATCATCCACCAGGATTCCTATGGAGAAAATAAGGGCAAAAAGTGTTATCCTGTTGAGGGTATAACCATACAGATAGAATACACTGAGAGTCAGGGCAAGGGTCACAGGGATTGCAACCGCCACTACCCCCGCCTCCCTTAGTCCAAGGAATATCAGGATGAGAACAGATACGGAAAATACAGCAATGAACATATGAAAAATGAGTTCATCGGACTTCTCTTTCGCAGTCTGACCATAATCCCTTGTAATTGAGATATTTACATTGTCAGGAATGATGTATCCTTTAAGTGACTCAATCCTATTAAGCACCCTGTGAACCACCCTTATTGCATTGGAACCCTTCCTTTTGGCAATACTGAGTGTAACCGCAGGATATATATTATCACTTTTATTAATATTTTCTGAATGACTCTCTTTTAAGGCCTGACCCAATCCGAAAAATACATACTGGTCAACCTCGGCAGGTCCATCTATGATTCTGGAAACATCCCCAAGATAGACCGGCCTGCCCTGATGGATACCCACCACAACCCGTTCCAGATCCTCTTTGCTTTTAAAGAACCTGCCTGTCCTGACAAGTATCTCCCCCTCAAGAGAAGGATACTCCCCTGTCATGGTCTCCATGTTTGCTACAGATAGCATCCCTGCAATCTGAAGGGGGTCAAGACCAAATCCGGCAATCCTGGATGGATCAAGCTCAACTCTGATGGTTCTGGGGTATCCTCCTGTTATAGTGGTGGCAGAGACATCCTTTTCTCTTTTTACAACATCTTCCACCTCAGCAGCGATTCTGCGAAGGAGATAATGGTCAAGCTCTTTACTCCAGAATGTGATACACAGCACAGGAACATCATCAATGTATCTGGGTTTTACAAGGGGAGGAGATACCCCTGGTGGGATGATATCATAATTGGCCATAAGTTTTGATTGGAGTCTGACAATGGCATCTTCCTCATCCTCACCCACATAGAATCTTACAATGGTCATTGAAAGGCATGGACTGGAAGTGGAGTAAATATATTCTACCCCAGGAATCTCCCACAGGAGCTTTTCCATTGGTTTTGTTACCCTCTGCTCCACCTCCTTTGCACTGGCACCGGGCATTCTTACAAATATATCTATCATGGGCACTATGATCTGCGGTTCTTCTTCCCTTGGGAGTGAATAAAGGGAGCCAATTCCCAGCAGTATGGAGGCAAGAATAATAAGAGGGGTCAATTTGGAATCAATAAAAAACCCGGCTATTTTACCTGCGATTCCCCTTTTGTGATTCATCCTGATTTCCTGATGAGCATTCCATCTTTGATGCCCGGAGGGGGATTAAGAATAAATCTATCACCCATCTTAAGTCCTGAAATTACTTCATATCCACCATTTTGCTTTTTGCCTATTCTAATGAGTCGAAAGCGCACTGTATTCCTGCTGTCAACATAATATATTCCTGTGAGTTGGCCCCTTTTTATAATGGAGCTTCCTGGAATAATAATGGAGTCTTTTCTTCCGATGGGTATCTTTACCCTTGCAAACATGCCTGATCGAACAATCTCCTTTACTGGGAGTGTGATCTTTACAATAAATGACCTGCTCTTTGGATCTGCGCTTGGGACGATGGTGCATACATTTCCATCAAATTCCCTCCTCAGTGCAGGCACCTCCACCTTCACCTTCTTCCCCCTGTATATATGTTCAATATGTGATTCAGGCACAATTATATCCACACAGAACCCCTTTGTGGTTTCAAGGGTGAGGAGATGCATTCCTGGTCTGGCAAGATCTCCTTTATCCACCAACTTGGCAGTAATAATTCCATCATGAGGCGCCCTTATCACTGTGTCACTCAACATTATCCTGGCAGAGGAGAGCTCTGCTTCAGCAAGTTTTACCCGTGCCTTTGATGCCTCAATCATGGAAAGGGCCCTTTTCAGCTGGGCCTTTGCCTGATTATATTTTGCCTCAATCTCCTCAAATTCCTGCTTACTGATAGCTCCTCTTTTCCTTAGTTCAAGGTATCTCCTGTATGTGGCAGATATTACCTTCTCCTGTGCTTCAGCAGATTTTTTTGATGAGATGGCTGCTGACAGGGCCTTTTTTGCCTCTGAAAGGGCGGCTTCTGCACTCTTCAGCTTAGAGAGGGCCTGACTCTGGTCAATCAATATCAGTTTTTGCCCCCTTTTTACCCTGTCTCCCTCTCTTACATATAGCTCTTTCACAACCCCCATAACTTTGCTACCAAGCTTACTGCTAATCCCTGCTTTTACTGTGCCAACTGCGGTATATATGAGGGGTATCGCAGTGGGGGTCGCCCGTGAGACAGTTACTCCGCTCAGGACGGGAGGAGATGACTCTGTAGTCCCTGGTTCAATCTTCTCCTTACACGAAGTTCCAGACAAAAATACCAGTAATATAATTATTACAAAAATCCTGTATCTCATGTAATAAATATCCTGTTTATTGCTCGGGCAGTTCCTTTGCAATCCTTTTACCCAATTCTATGCATCTTTTAAGTGCATCTTCATCAGGGACAAATTGGACCCTAATCCCCTCATGTATAAGCCTTATCTTGGCTGATTCAAGCTCCTGATTTATTAATTTCACTGCCTCACCGCTCCAACCATAAGAACCAAATGCGGCCCCTATCTTGTTTTTGGGTTTCAGCCCTTTCATATAAGTCAGAAAATCACTCACAGTAGGGAAAAGACCGTTATTCAGTGTGGGGGATCCCACAATCAGTGCCCCTGCATCCAGAAGCTCTGTAATTATATCACTTCTGTGCCATGCCCTTAAATCCATGCAAAAGGTCTTTACCCCCTCCTGGACAAGCCCATCACATATGGCCTCTGCCATCAACTGGGTGCTATGCCACATGGTGTCATACACCACGAGTGCCTTTCTCGTGGGCCTTTGCTCACTCCAGGTGGCATATGCATTTATTATCTTCATGGGATCCTTTCTCCAGATAATCCCATGGTCAGGACATATCATATTGAAACTGAGGCCCATCTCCTGGACCCTTTTGATGAGTTTCAATATGAGGGGTGAATATAAAAGGAGGATATTGGCAAAGTATTTCTTGGCATGGGGCATAATATCATCCCCTACCTCATCATCAAACCTCTCGCTTCCTCCATAGTGCTGACCAAATGCATCACTGGAAAAGAGTATCTTCTCCTCACCCAAATATGTAAACATACTATCAGGCCAGTGAAGCATTCTTGTTTCAAGAAAGGTAAATGTCCTTTTTCCTATGGATAGTTGCTCCCCATCCTTTACCACCTGATAATTAAGATCCTTTCTGAAATGCATTGGAAGGTGTTTATAACCCATCTTGGAGCAGTATATGGGTTTTTCTTCGCCTATCCTGTGCATTACCCTTAGTAGCCCTCCTGAGTGATCCATCTCGGTATGATTGCTTATTACAATGTCTATCCTTTTGGGATCAATAATCCTGGATATATTGGACAGAAGTTCATCTGCAAAATTACTCTTCACTGTATCAATGAGTGTTATCTTATCATCCAGAACAAGATATGCATTATAGGTGGTTCCCAGATATGTTGAATAACCGTGAAAATCCCTTATATTCCAGTCCACCACACCTACCCAATAGATGTCTTCCGCTATCTTAACTGGTTCCATATAAAACCTCCTGTATTGTAAATAATTGCCCTTTTAGAATAGTAAACAGATTCTCCCAAATTTCAAGGACAAGGCTCTTATCCTTGATATGGTCTCTGTGTTTTATATCTTTTGAAATTCCGACTTGCTTGCCCCACAAACCGGGCATTCCCAGTCATCGGGGAGCTCTTCAAATGGGGTCCCGGGTTCTATTCCGTTATCGGGATCACCAGCCTCTGGGTCATAGATATAACCACACACAGTGCACTCATACTTATCCATCATCTTCTCCTTTCTTCTTTGTGGGTTGACTGGTCCATTACCATCTATTATTATCTCCGGATAGACGGGCCTTGTCATGAAGATAGTGCTTGTGTTTCCACCATTTTACCATCCATCCATGTATAATCTGCCACCACTTGGCCTGATAAATATCGCTACCTGTCTTAAAGGGACAAAACATAATGTGGAGATACTGGATTTTGTGCTTTCCATTCGCACAAATGAACTCCCACTAAATGGAAGAATATATAACAGATGTTCTGAAATCATCATTGAAAAAGAGCCCGACATTGTGGGATTTTCCACACAATGCACTACCTATCCACCAGCAATTCAGATAAGTGAGAATATAAAAAGAAAATTGCCAGGTGTCAAGGTGGTATTTGGAGGGCACAACTCCTCATTTCTGGATATTGAAACACTTAAGAGATTCCCATTCATTGATTCAGTGGTAAGAGGAGAAGGAGAAATAACATTTAAAGAGCTTGTAGAATCATATGGAAAAGGAGGAAATGGAGAGGGGGTATTGGGAGTAACATACAGAAAGGAAGATAGAGTAATTAGAAATCCAGACAGGCCACCAATTGATAATCTTGATATCCTGCCCATTCCTGATTACAGTCTTGTTCCCCCTCTTTCAACTTACAGGAATGCATGTGGTCTCAATCGCAATATTGTGATTATTGAAGCAGGGAGAGGTTGCCCTCATAATTGTATATACTGTTCACAGTCCATATTCTGGAAGAGAAAACAGAGGAGATATTCACCATCCAGGATCGTATCAGAGATAAAGACCCTGCATGAAATACATTCAGCAGAGTGTTTTATCCTTGCCTATGATCAGTTCACATCGGCGAGGGAGTTTGTAAAAGATTTCTGCCATAAGATGATTCAACATGGGCTTAATCATCTTTCATGGTATTGCATATCAAGGCTTGATACTGTTGACAAAGAACTTCTTAAATTAATGAGAAGTGCAGGATGTGAGTCCATGTGCTATGGGATAGACTCAGGTTCTCCAAAGACCCTTTCATTTATCAGAAAGCGGATTAATCATTCAATCTTGTTTGAGAGATTAAGGGATACCACAGATAACGGTATAGTTCCCACACTGAGCTTTATAATTGGTTTTCCAGAAGAAGAAAAAGAAGACATAGAGACGACACTTGAACTTGCACTTCGAGCAGGCATTCTTGGAAATAACAGTCCCCTTATTCAGATGCCAACAATCCTGCCTGGAACAGATTTATATAATAAATATAAAGATGTCCTTAGAAGAGAAGTTGATACATATTTTGCCCAGGGAATTGAGTTTGAAAACGGGAAAAGACTTATTTCAGATGAAAAACTTATAAATGAATCTTCCCGCATTTTCTCATCCTTTTATAATCTTCCCTGCAGAGGAATGGATTTAAAAAGGCTCTCTATTATCTGTAATTACTTCCCTCTTATTGTCCAGTTTTATCCTAAGAGCTTTTATCTTCTTAAAAAGACACTTAAAATGGACATATCAGATCTCTTTATGAATTTTATTGAATGGGTCAAAAAGAAAACAAAAAGACTGCAAATCTCTCTTTATCCCCAGGACTGCTACAGATATTTCACTCCATTTTTCAAAGAGATCATAAAAGGAAAAGAGATAAAAACTTTTATAATGGATATCTTAAGATATGAAACCCTGTGCCTTGAATCAGCAAAGTTCTCTACCATAAAAGACGAATCACCCATAAGAGAAATAATAGAAGATAAAGAGATTATACCCAGAAAAAGGAAGGGAATAATTCAAGCAGAATTCAGACATGATATATCAGATATTATATCTGATATGATAAATGACTCATTAAAGGATTATTATCCTGAAAAGATAAGCTTTTTGCTCTTCAGACACACTGAAAATATACTGGAAGTATCTGAGATAGACCCCTTTACAGCCCGCTTTCTCACGCTCTCAAATGGTCAATTGACTATGAGCGAAATAATGGGTATATTAAAAAAGGATTTTGTTGATATGGAGACGCAAGAGTTGAAAAAAAGGTTATTTATGAGTGCAGAAGCAGTCTTAAAAGATGGATATATTATCTTAAGGAAAGGAGGTGAGTTAAATGGTCAGGATTAAAAAGATTGAAAAGAAGGTATCCAGTGCTTCCGTATGCCACGGGCCTTCATGTCATGGGCCATCATGCCATGCACCAAGCTGTCACGCACCAAATTGTCATGCACCATCATGCCACAGTCCCTCATGCCATGGCCCTTCATAAATCCAAAACCATGACCATGGATCCTTCGGCCCCTTCTTTAATTTTGAGGCTGATGGATCCATAATTTTTTAATACAGACATGAAAGAATTTATTCTTGAAAAACTTATATGCCCATCATGTATCCCCATTGAAAATCCATTGAGATTAAAGAATACACTCAGAGAAGGGGATGATATTGTATCAGGCATTTTGAGATGCCGCAGTTGTGGCAAAGAATATCCAATAAAAGACGGAGTGGCAGTTGTATTAAAAGATAATTCTCTTACTGAATCAGATATGAAATTCAGATATGAAACCAGGCGAATGCTGTCCTTTTATCTCTGGGCCCATTACTCAGATCTCTGGGGCGATGAAGGGAATGACATCTATTATATTTTGAAGTCCCTTATTCAGGATACAAAAGGCCCTTTTCTGGATACAGGCTGTGCCGTGGGCAGGCTTACCATGGAAATGTCAGATAGGGCAGAAACTTCCATTGGAATTGACATTTCATTTACATTTATCAAAAAGGCAAGGGAATTGATGCTAAATGGGGGGCAGGAGGCAGAAATTCCCATTGAAGGTGAGCTCATGGAAAGACATTATTTTAAAATCAAACCTGAGTGGAAGACCGATAAGGTCGAATTTATTGTGGCAGATGCTGAAAGGATTCCCTTTAAAGAAGGCTCTTTTTCATGTGCCTCCTCAATGAACCTCATTGATAGACTGAAACATCCCATTTTGCATTTAAAGGAGCTATCACGTATATTAAACCCAGTAAATGGAGAGCTACTAATAAGTGACCCCTTTTCATGGGACCCTGATATAGCAGAGAAGGATGAATGGCTTGGAGGAAAACACAGTGGCAGATTCTCCGGCAGCAGCGAGGAGAATCTAAAGGCCATTATTATGGGTAAAGGCGGCCTCC
Source organism: Desulfobacteraceae bacterium (assembly GCA_027032655.1). GTDB lineage: Bacteria > Desulfobacterota > DSM-4660 > Desulfatiglandales > JALVMZ01 > JALVMZ01. The sequence continues at coordinate 620 of JALVMZ010000579.1, read as the reverse complement.
TATCTCCACCCTTCTCTTTAAAGTCCGAAGGGAATGCCTGGTGGAAGATCAGAAATCACCAGAGACACTATGAACTCATCAATAGTTATTACCTCTTGGCAATCAGATAATATATTTCGGCTCTTCTCCAAATCAGTTGATAAAAAATATCATTAACTGTTGGAAATTATTATCATTATGATTGAGCATAATTATAATGGAATATATAGAAGAAATCAGGCGGATGGTATAGTCCTTTCGCTTCCGTTCGCTACGCCGTCCATGGCTCCGCTCACTGCTGATCAGGCACCAAACTTAATAACCGGCGGTTACTTTTCTATTATTGCGTTTGCATGAAGTGCTTAATATTAATGATAAAGAATTCTTCTAAAAGTTTGGTGCCTGATAAAGCCGCGAAATGTTGATACCATCCACCTGATAGGCTGTCCGGGTCTTTGTTGTAGCGAATGGCGGGAGGGCTTCGTCTTTTTCTCACTTATCTACGGGGGAAACCCCAGCCCGCTCCCGTTGTAATTAATGATTAATCTATATTATTATGAGAGAGCGTATGATTCAGAGGTATTAATTTCATAAATAAACAGGAGCGGGAATGGGGAGGGGGTAAGAAATCCCCCGTAAGA
>JALVMZ010000578.1 GCA_027032655.1 Desulfobacteraceae bacterium | reverse complement strand
GTATTAGTAGCCCTCTTTTTTGGATACATAGCCATCAAGAAATCTGGAAAGGTATCTCCTAAAAAAGAAGATTCTTCTGTGGTTCAGGATGAGAATTTGCAAGCTCATGAAGAGAGAGATATCGATAAAGAAGATTCCGCTCTTATAGAAGAGAATGAGACTTCTGATGAAGAGAGTGGTGTAGAGGATATAAGAGACATAGAGAGTGTGGAGCAAGTTAAAGATATTGTCTGTTGTAGGACAGGTGCAGTTGTTCCTGATCCAGTCTACAAGTATGAGTTTACTACGAGGGACAAATGTAAAGCCCCCTGTGTGAACGCTGTTGATGGAGCGGGTCATGCATTTACTTCGTGTGCGGTTGGCGGATCATACAAAATTGTAGATGATTCGTTCTGTGAGAAAGCAGAGGAAAATACTCACAACGAACAGAAATTTGATAGGAAACCGCCAGTTCATGTGAGCTCTGTTCTTCCTCTCCCAGAGTACATATATGCACAAGGAGATTGGCCTCCTGTTGTAGAGCATCTTCACAAAAAGTATGAATGTCACGAGGGGAATACCGGAGGTGATGTTCCACTTACCACAGAGGAGAGGGTGATAAACGGAAAGACATTCTGTATCTCCTCCACTTCAGATGCAGCTGCAGGGAGTCGTTATACAGATTACACTTACACGACGCCAGTGAGTGATGGGGTAGAGGAGGTAAACTTCACTCTTCGATACCCAAGTTGCGGAGCGTATGAGAGTCCGGTAAGAGAGAGGTGCGAGTATTCTCAATCACACTTTAATCTCGATTCTGTCGTCGCTTCATTCAATTGGTAGTAGCTAAAAAACACGCGATGCGTGTTTTTCTGTTGGTAATACTCTTATTTCTTTTTAAGAGTAGCAACAATACTCTCTCCATCAATCAGCACATCTCCCACTTTCACATTCAACTGTGCGTCGTCTGGGAGAACGAGAACGACTTGGGACCCAAGGAGAATGCGTCCAAAGATATCTCCTTTCTGGAGCACGTCTCCCTCATTCACGAATGATTGAATTCTTCGTGCGAGAATCCCCGCAACTTGAATCACTCCAACGGTAGTATCATCATTTTTGATAATATGAACCATTTTTTCGTTTTCCTCTGCAAGCTTTTCCTTGTTCTTAGAGAATACTGCATTTTGGAAACGCCCTGGGATGTAGCGTTTGGAAATGATTTTTCCACCGATAGGCATTCGCTGTGCGTGAACATTCGAAACATTCATTTCAATGACGATCGCCTTGTAGAGTGGGTTAATAAGCGGAAGTGAGACAAGGTTTTCTTTCCCTTTTTTGAAGAAGCGAAGAATTTGATCTTGCTCTTCTTGAATTGCAATTACTTTTCCATTCGCTGGGGAAACGACAATGTTTTCTCCTTGGGGGATAGTTCTCTGTGGAACTCTGTTAAACCAAGCGAAGAAGAGGACGAGGATGGAGATAATCCCTAAGAGAGAATAGAATAATGTTCTTTTCTTTGAAAACATAATCTCATTGTATCGTTATTCTGCAATGTTTCCATATTTACAAAAGCGACTCGTTTCCTATAATATGTCATATAACCGAATGCGTATGAAAAAAATAACTTTTCTTTTTACAATTATTATCTCCAGTCTTCCTGGGATACTTTTTGCGGATACATTTACTATCCCCTTTTCGAATTCTGCGAATTACACATACCCGAATGAGGTTGAGGTGAATGGAGGGCTCGCGAAACTTAAAGACACACCTATAGGAAATGGATTAAAAGGGTATTGGAGAATGGAAGATACTTCCGGTCAGGTTATTGATAGTTCAGGAAATGGAAATAACCTCACAAATCACGGGGCGTCATATGGAGCACCAGGAAAACTCAATAATGCGCTTTCTTTTGCTGAGGGTGACTATCTCGATGGTGGTGGGAATATGATGAATATGGGGCTTGATGATATGTCCATTAGTGCGTGGTTCAAAACGACTGATAATAACGGAATTATTGTTGCAAAATCCTTTTATTCTGCTCAAGATGAGAGATATGCTCTCTATTTTGGTGGTGGGTATTTCAGAGCATTTATCGATTATGGTGGAGAGAAGCGTGTTAATACACCTGCGTCTCCTTATCTAGATAACCAGTGGCATCATGCAGTTGTTACTTACGATAGGGATGGATTAATGAAACTCTACGTAGATGGAGGAGAAAAAGACTCCATTGATATTTCTGCATCTGATGGAATTGATTTTGATAAAAACAATCTCTTTCTTATAGGGAGATATAATGATGGATCGGGAAATACTGTCCACCCAAGTGCATTAAAATTTTCAGGAAGTATCGATGATGTTGCCATCTGGAACCGTGTCCTCACTCCTGCAGAAATCACTGAACTCTACAACGCAGGAAATGGAAAGGAAGTTACTAAATACAGCAATGGAACTTTTTCAATTTGGAAAACGAGCGGAGATAGTGCAAACCACATTACTCAATTCACAAACTTTCAGGTAACACCAGGGACACTGGAAGGATCTCTCAGTTTCCAACTCTCAACAGATGGAACAAATTGGAAATACTGGGATGGAAGTGCATGGGTAGCAGTTTCAAACAACAATGACACCAACACAGAATCAGAAGTTCAATCACACATCAGTACTTTTCCTACAAGTTCAGATAGTATCTATGTAAAAACGTTCCTTGCAGGAGATGGAATGCAACGGGTAGAAGTTGATGAAATCAAAATTGATTACAATGTAAACAACGCTCCAACCGACATTAAAATGAATGGTTCAGATGCTCTCACTATTCAAGAAGGAACAGCAAGTGGAACAAGTATTGCAACACTTACTACTACAGATGCAGATACAGGAGATACTCATACTTATTCTCTCGTTAACGGAACAGGAGATGAAGATAATACAAAATTCACTATTACTGGAGACCAACTCAAACTCAACTTTGTTCCAGACTACGAAAACCCATCTGATCTTGGAGATACCCAAGGAAACAATACTTACTCCATCAGAATACAGACAGATGATGGAAATGGAGGGACCTACCAAAAATCATTTATCATTACTGTAAGCGATGTAGATGAAAACGCTCCAGTTATCTCACTCCTTGGAAGCCCTGTTGTTACTA
>JALVMZ010000577.1 GCA_027032655.1 Desulfobacteraceae bacterium | reverse complement strand
CCTTTTTATAAGGACATTTGTGGTTCAGGCATTTAAGATTCCTTCAGGCTCCATGGAACCCACGCTCATGGTAGGTGACCATATCCTGGTAAATAAATTCATATACGGGATAAAGATACCGGTTTTTAGAAAAACAATTATCCCCATATCAAAACCCAAAAGGGGAGATATAATAGTATTTATATTTCCAAAGGATCGAAGTAAGGATTTCATAAAAAGGGTAATTGGTCTGCCAGGGGATACTGTAGAGATTAAAAACAGAAAGTTATACATTAATGGCAGGCTATTCCCTGATAAACATGGGGTATATACAGAAGATAATCCAGGCGTGAATACATATCAAATGGAAAACTTCGGTCCTGTGACTGTTCCTGAAGGCCACTATTTTGTTATGGGAGATAACAGGAATCACAGTTATGATAGTAGATACTGGGGATTTGTGCCTGAGGAGTTTATAAAGGGCAAGGCATTCATAGTATATTTTTCATGGCCCCACTGGAAAAGATTTCTTCATATAATCAGATAGCCTTTTGAATGGTTTCCATAAGCCCCTGGGTAAGATTCAATTTTGAAACCTCTTCTAAATTGAAGAATCGTGCATCACTTGCATCAGAGCCAGGATTCAGTTTGCCCCCAGCGACCTGACATCTATAATCAGCAATTACATAGTGAAACCTTATCCTCCCATATGGGTCTTTTATTATTTTTTCGAAAAGACTCACCAGCCTGCCAACTGATACAATGAGAGAAGTCTCTTCAAATATCTCCCTTTTAAGGGCATCCTGAATCCTTTCCCCTACTTCTACCACACCACCTGGAATAGTCCATTTCCCTTTATCAGGATGTTCAGCCCTTTTGATTAGCAGGACCTGATTTCCTTTAAAGATAATTCCACCAACAGCAAATATGGGGTAATCAGGATATTCTCTATTCATAATTCTATGCTATCAATTGATTTAATATTCCATATATGATAATTCAACATGTTAATAAAATCCTTGTCAAAATGAATTTTACCTATTAAACTTAAGTAATATTTTCTCTACCCTTACAAAGGGAGTAAGAGTTTTTTATATCAAGATGTTAAGGAGAGGGAGTATGTCTAAGAGAACAGCAACAATGGAAGGAAATGAGGCTGCAGCCCATGTGGCCTATGCTATGAGTGAGGTGGCTGCCATATATCCAATAACCCCTTCCAGCTCAATGGGGGAATACTGTGATGAGTGGGCATCCCATGGGAGAAAGAATATCTTTGGTCAGGTGCTCAAAGTGGTGGAGATGCAATCAGAGGCGGGCGCAGCAGGCGCTGTTCATGGGGTCCTTGCAGCAGGAAGCCTTTCAACCACATTTACTGCATCACAGGGACTCCTTTTGATGATACCAAATATGTATAAGATTGCAGGAGAGCTCATGCCGGGTGTGTTTCATGTCTCAGCGAGGGCTGTGGCAACTCATGCACTTTCCATCTTTGGAGATCACTCGGATATAAATGCAGTGAGACAGACAGGGTTCTCTTTACTTGCCTCTGCATCTGTTCAGGAGGTTATGGACCTTGCCCTTGTGGCACACCTTGCCAGTATAAGGTCAAGTGTCCCATTTTTACACTTTTTTGACGGATTCAGGACATCAATGGAGATCCAGAAGATTGAACTGATTGACTATGATGATATGGCAGAACTGGTTGACTGGGATTCAATAGAGATATTCAGGAGCAGGTGCCTGAATCCTGAGTATCCGCAACTGAGAGGAACTGCCCAGAATCCAGATATATTCTTCCAGAACCGTGAGGCCTGTAATCCGTATTTTGAAAAGGTCCCTTACATTGTGCATGAAGAAATGCAGAAGGTGGGTGATTTAACAGGAAGGAAGTATAACCTCTTCGATTATGTCGGGGACCCTGAAGCAGATAGGATTATTGTTTCAATGGCATCAAGTTGTGATGTGATTGAAGAGACGGTGAGATATCTGAACAACCTCGGCGAGAGGGTGGGACTTATAAAAGTTAGACTATACCTGCCATTTTCCAGAGAGCATTTTTTTAGAGCGCTACCGTCCACGGCAAGGAGAGTGGCAGTGCTTGACAGGACAAAGGCCCCGGGAGCCCCTGGTGAACCCCTTTATCAGGATGTGTGCACAGCATTTCAGGAAAGATCAGATACTCCAATAATTGTAGGTGGAAGATACGGCCTTGGAAGCAAGGATTTTACTCCCTCAATGGTTAAGGCGGTGTTTGATAACCTCAGGGCAACAGTGCCCAAGAATCATTTCACCGTGGGGATTGTTGATGATGTCAGTCATACATCCCTTGATGTGGGAGAGGAGCTTGACCCTGCCCCTGAAGGAACTGTTCAGTGTAAGTTCTGGGGACTTGGCTCTGATGGAACAGTGGGAGCAAATAAGAACGCTATAAAGATAATAGGTGAGTCCACTGATATGTATGCTCAGGCCTATTTCGCATATGATGCCAAGAAGTCTGGCGGTATCACCATGTCACATTTAAGATTCTCTCCTCAAAGGATTAAGATGCCGTATCTGATAAAACATGCTGATTTTATTGCATGCCACAATCCAGCCTTTGTTAATAAATATGATATACTTGAGGGGATAAAGGAAGGCGGGACATTTCTCCTTAACTCTCCCTGGACACTGGAAGAGATGGAAAAGCACCTGCCTGTTCATATGAAACGAACAATTGCACAGAAAAATCTCAATTTCTATAACATAGACGCAGTTAATATCGCATCAGAGCTTGGTCTTGGTGGAAGAATAAATATGATAATGCAGGCGGCATTCTTTAAGATAGCAAATGTGATACCACCTGATGAGGCCTTCCAGCACCTCAAAGAAGCCATAAAGAAGATGTATGGAAAAAAGGGAGACAAAGTGGTTCAGATGAACATGGATGCTGTGGATAGGGCAATTGGAGAGATTAAAAAGATAGATGTCCCCGAGTCATGGAAAACAGCAGGTATGGAGCCTTATCTGGAAGAGGATGAACCTGAGTTTGTCAGAAAGGTTATGAGACCCATGCTTGCACAGCAGGGTGATGAGTTGCCTGTTAGTCTTTTCAGCCCGGACGGTATCTTCCCCACAGGGACAACAAAGTATGAAAAAAGAGGGATCGCCATAAATGTTCCCCAGTGGATACCAGATAACTGCATTCAGTGTAATCAGTGTTCGTTCATATGCCCCCATGCAGTGATAAGACCTGTGCTTGCAAGGGAGGAGGATTTAAGGTCTGCCCCAGAGGGTTTCACTGTGAAGGATGCACTGGGTAAAGAGCTTAAAGGGCTTAAATTCAGGATTCAGATAAGCCCACTTGATTGCACAGGATGCGGTAATTGTGCTCAGGTATGTCCTGCAAAGAAGAAAGCACTTGTAATGAAGCCCCTGAATGAAGTGATGGAGCAGGAGGCCGTAAACCATAAGTTCTCAACAACTCTTCCTGTTCTTGACAATATTATGCCTGCAACCACTGTAAAGGGGAGCCAGTTCAGACAACCTCTCTTTGAGTTCTCAGGTGCATGTGCGGGCTGTGGCGAGACCCCTTATATCAAGGTGGTGACCCAGCTTTTTGGTGATCGCATGATAATAGCAAATGCCACGGGATGCTCTTCCATTTATGGGGGTTCAGCACCCAGTTGTCCATATACAGTAAATGAAAAGGGATATGGACCGGCATGGGCAAATTCCCTCTTTGAAGATAATGCAGAGTTTGGTTTCGGGATTGAACTGGGGGTGAGTCAGAGGAGAGAGAAGTTGAGAGACCTCATTCAGGAGGCTATCAAAAAGGAGATACCAGCAGATCTGAAAGAGGTATTTCAGGCATGGCTGGAATATTTTATGGATGGTGAAAAGACAAAGGAGCTTGGAGCGAAGATTGAGGAGGTGCTGAATCGTATAATATTTGAGGAAGGAGACTCTGTTGATCCAATCCTGTATGATATACTCTCCATGAGCGACTATCTGGTCAAGAAGTCCATATGGATAATCGGAGGTGATGGTTGGGCCTATGACATTGGTTATGGAGGACTTGATCATGTGCTTGCCATGGGAAGGGATGTAAATGTCCTTGTCCTGGATACCGAGGTCTATTCCAATACAGGTGGACAGTCATCCAAGTCAACCCCCACTGGTGCTGTTGCAAAATTTGCTGCATCAGGAAAGCCCACAAGAAAGAAGGATCTGGGCAGGATGCTAATGACCTATGGATACATTTATGTGGCCTCTGTTGCCATGGGTGCAAATAAGAGCCAGTTCCTGAAGGCTGTAATTGAGGCAGAATCCTATCCCGGGCCATCAATAATCATTGCCTATGCTCCATGTATTAATCATGGAATAAATATGGGTATGAGTCAGGAGGAGGAAAAGAGGGCCGTGGAGGCAGGCTACTGGATACTTTATAGATTTGATCCAAGGCTCAAGGCAGAGGGGAAGAATCCATTTATCCTGGATTCCAAAGAGCCCACTGCAGATTTTAAAGAATTTCTAATGGGAGAGGTGCGCTACTCCAGTCTTACTCGCACATTCCCTGAAAGAGCCGAAGAGCTTTTCAAGAGAGCCGAAGAGGATATAAAGGAGAGGTATCAGCAGTATAGGAGGATGGCAGAGACAGGTTAAAGATTACTAACCACTTTTCCCTTTTTAGACAGGGAATTATGAACAGGCAGTTAAATCCTGTTTTTCATGAACCTGGCCCCTGGCATTGATTAATGCCAGGGGCATTTTTTTGAAGGGGGGTGATAGATGGGATGAATCTTTTATGGGAGGCTCATTTTATGATTTAACCCCTTAAATATATAAGGAGGTTCATCATGGCAGAGAGCAATGAAAGATCAGGCCTTTCTTTTCTCAAGGACTGGGGTGCAGGGCTCACCAATTGGACGGAGAGATACATACCTGATGCCCTGGTTATTGTCTGGGTTCTAAGCATTGTAACATTTATTATGGCCCTTATCTGGGGGGATGTGGGGCCCTCCGGGGCAGTTCAGGCATGGGGTAAGGGATTCTGGATCCTGCTCAAGTTTGGCATGCAGATGTGCCTTATCATGATGACGGGTTACATCCTTGCGTGTTCGCCACCACTCAGAAGATTGCTGGACGGAATTTCAGGATGGGCAAACAAGGAAAAGCCCTGGCAGGCAATCATGATAATGGCACTCTTTTCCATGATAATTGCCTGGGTAAACTGGGGACTGAGTCTCATAGGAAGTGCGATGCTTGCCCTTTACATTGTGAAGAATAATCCCAAGGTGGACTATCGTCTCCTTGTTGCAGCAGCATACTTAGGGCTTGGGTGCACCTGGCATGCAGGTCTATCTGCTTCTGCCCCCCTGCTTGTAAATACCCCGAATAACTTTTTGATAAAGCAGGGTTATCTTCCTGGAACAATCTCCACCACACAGACACTATTTACTCCATTTAATATTATACTGTTAATCATTATCATAGTTGTGGTGACTGTGCTCATGAGCCTCATGCACCCATCCGAGGAGGATACATTCAAGGTATCTCCCGAACTTATGGAAAAGCTGAAACTCTATGAAGCTCCCCCAAAGCCCGCTGAAATGAAGGATTTTTCCACATGGGCCAACTGGTGGTGGGGATGGAACCTGATTGTTGCCATTGGAGGATTCTGGTGGCTTGGATGGAAGATAAGCCAGGTGGGATTTGCAAAGGCCATCAACCTGAATAACATCAACTTCTTCTTCCTGATGCTGGGGATACTGTTTCACTGGAGACCATGGAGCTTCCTCAAGGCAACTGAGGACGCAGGAAAGGCGGTGTGGGGAATAATCATCCAGTTTCCTTTCTATGCCGGCATATTTGGACTTTTTAAATACACTGCTCTTGCCACCGTTTTTACCAAGGCATTTGTAACCATCTCAAGTTCACACACATTCCTTCTCATAGAATACTGGTATGCTGGCCTGCTGAATTATCTGATTCCATCAGGCGGATCTGAGTGGGCAGTTACAGCACCTTACCTGCTTCCTGCAGCAAAACAACTGGGTGTTGCAGCTAATAAGGCAGTGGTCGCCTATGCATGGGGTGATATGATGACAGATATGATACAACCCTTCTGGGCTATTGCAATGCTTGCGGTTGCAAAACTTGAGTTCAGGGAGATCATGGGATGGTTACTGCTTGTGTTCTTTGTGTATTTTGTTATAACATCATGTGCATTCTTGATCTGGCCATTTGTATAAGATAAGAGATTTCATCTTATGATGGATGGTATCTGCTCTTATCTGATGCCATCCATCTCTTTGTTTATCAGGGGAGTTTAAAATGGATGAGATATACTACTCATCAGCAGGTGAGATATCCAGGAAGATCAAATCAGGAGCGGTATCAGCAAAAAAGATAATATACATGACATTTGAGAGGATAGAAAGGATTAATCCAGAGATTAATGCTTTTGTATCCTTAAGATATGATGAGGCTGTAGAAGAAGCTGAATTGATAGATGAGATGATAAGGAAAGGAGAGGACCCCGGACCGTTTTGTGGGGTCCCGGTGGGTGTGAAGGATCTGGAAGATGTTAAGGGTATGGTAACCACTTATGGCTCTGTCCCATTCAGGAATAATCTGGCAAAAACCGATTCCATTCAGGTTGAGAGACTGAAAAGGGCAGGGGCGATAGTTGTTGGAAAGACCAATACCCCTGAATTTGGATACACAGGATTCACCAAAAACAGGCTCTTTGGGGTTACAAGAAATCCCTGGAATATGGAGAAGACACCAGGGGGCTCAAGCGGGGGCTCAGGTGCTGCTGTATGCGCAGGAATGGTTCCCATTGGAACAGGCTCTGATGCAGGGGGCTCAATCAGGATACCTGCATGTTACTGCGGGTGTTTTGGATTTAAACCCACCTATGGCAGGATTCCCATTGGTCCCATGAATCAGCCATTTATGATGCGTATATGGACACCTGGACCAATTACAAGGACAGTGGAAGATGCTGCCATCTATATGGACTGTGTGTCAGGCTTTCACAGGGAAGACCCGGATTCCCTTTTAATCCCAGAAGTAAATTATCAGGAGGCCATAAAGAGGCCTCCGTCTGAGTTAAGGGTCGCTTATAGCGAAGACCTGGGATACGCCAGGGTTCAGGGTGAAATCAGGGAAGTCGTCCACCAGGCACTTAAAAGATTTGAGGACGCAGGATACAGGATTGATATATGGGATGGCCATTTGCCTGATCTCGGGGATGATTGGCTCACCATAGCATCATGTGAGATATACTCTCAGATCCACTCAATTCTTGATGAATGGCGCACTGAGATTGGAAGATCCCTCCTTGAGTCCCTTGAAAGGGTAAGGGCTATGAGATTTGATGAGTTAATTAAGATTAATAAAAGGAGAGATGAATTGAGGCGTAAGGTTTTTGAGATATTCTCTAAATACGATATTCTGCTCACCCCTGCAATGCCCACCGAACCATTCAATGCAAAGGGTCCGCCCCCATCTGAGGTGGATGGACATCCCATCCCCCTGCTGGGAGCAGTGGCCTTCACATATCCATTTAACCTTACAGGGAATCCATGCGCAGTTGTAAGGGCAGGACTCACCCCATCAGGTCTTCCAGCAGGGATACAGATAGTAGGTCCTGTGCTGAGAGATGACATGGTATTTCAGTTAGCAAAGCTCTTTGAAGAGATAAATCCCTGGAATGACAGGTGGCCTGAACTCTAATCCTTCCTTATCAGGGTTTTCCAGTTTTGGGGGATCAGGGAAGATAGCCTTTTGAACTCACTGTGGCAGGTAAGGTCATAATGAAGTGGAGTGATACTGATCATGTCCTGGCTCAGGACAAAGGAGTCGTTTTCCGGGTCACCGTTTTCTATTAATTTCTCTCCGCTGAGCCAGTAATAGATATTCCCCCTGGGGTCTGTCCTCTTTTCAAATCGCTCTTTAAATGAGCCTGTGCCCTGTTTTGTTATCCTTATGCCTTTTATCTTTTCAGGAGGAAGGGCAGGGATATTTACATTCAGCGCTGTCCCTGGCATAAGGTCTGCCTTCATAATAAATTCAATAATCTCTCTGCTGAATCTGGCGGGGAATGTAAAGTCAGGGTCTTTTCTGGTATTAAGTGAAATAGATGCTGACCTGATTCCCAGAAACGCCCCCTCAGTTGCAGCCGATACAGTGCCTGAATAGAGCACATTAACGCCCACATTTGCACCCAGATTAATACCTGACAGGATTATATCGGGTGGAGGGTCCATGAGTTCCTGGACTCCGATCTTAACACAATCAGCAGGGGTGCCACTCACCGCATATCCATAAAATTTCCCATTTATGGAAAACTCTTTTACTCTCAAAGGGAAATTTAGCGTAATGGCATGACCCACAGCGCTCATCTCCACTTCAGGGGCAACCACCATTACCTGGTAGTCATGCCTGAGCTCCTCATAAAGGGCCATCAGCCCCGGGGCATATATCCCATCATCATTTGTAAGCAATATCCTTATCATAAAAGCTCCCATCCTGTAATGAGACCTGGTTTAACAAAGAAATCAATTAAATGATATCTTTTTTTCAACATATATCTGGAAATACCTTATCTGTCATGCTGAGGGGCGAAGCCCCGAAGCATCTCGTAGATCCTTCGGGAGTCTTTCAGACACCCTCAGGATGACAGAGGGGATTATACCAGACACCCTCAGGATGACAGACGGAATATGAATCATTTTTGCAAATCTCTCGTAATATTTATGAATCTTAAGTCCCTCCCCGGTTTCTGTCAAGAATGAAGGGACATGACTCTTTTCAGTTTGAAAACATATTATTTCTGATGTATAAGCAGGATTTATGGACCAGAACAATTCATTGAATAGTGATCTTTTAAAGATTGAAACCCGTCAGTTACACATGCTCCTTCGTTTTGGCGCCCTTGTAAATTCATCTCTTAATATTGAGGAAGTCCTTGAGACTTCAATGCAATGGGCAGAGGAGTTCACCAATTCTGAGGCAAGCACCATTTATGAACTTGATGAAGAGACGGATGAACTCTTTATCAGGGTTGCAAGGGGGGATAAAAAGGAGATTGTAAAGGAGCTCAGGCTGCGGGTGGGAGAGGGAATAGCCGGGCAGGTGGTTTTCAAGAAGGCACCAATTATCATTAATGATACAGCTTCTGATGAGAGGTTCAGTCCAAAGTTCGATCGTATAACTGGTTTTAAGACCAGGTCCATGATATGCGTCCCTCTTTTGAATAGAGGCAGGATAATAGGGGCCATTCAGGTCTTAAATAAGAAGGATGGGAAAGGCTTTACCAAACAGGACCTGCAGTTACTCTTGGGGATGTCTTATCAGATTGCAGTTGCCATTGAAAATGCAAAGCTTTATAGCAGACTGGATGAGAAATTTACCCTGACAAAGAGGGAGTT